>JBKKCN010000025.1:0-3481 GCA_046712525.1 Candidatus Rokuibacteriota bacterium | reverse complement strand
GCGCACCTGGCGGCGCCGGTGGGCGGACAGGTGGACCGTCGCCGCGCGCTGAAGCTGGCCGCGCTGCTGCACGACGTGAGCAAGCCGGAGACGCGCCGGCGCATCGGGGGACGCATCCGCTTCTTCGAGCACGACGTGCTGGGCGCGCGCCGGGCGCGCGCCATCGGCGAGCGGCTGCGGCTGCCGGAGCGCGTGAGTGCGCTGCTGGAGCGTCTCGTGCGTCACCACCTGCGGCCGATGCATCTGGCGCAGGCGGGCGAGATCACCCGCCGCGCGCGCTACCGTTTCTATCGCGACCTCGCCGAGGACACGCGTGACCTGCTCCTGCTCGTGCTCGCCGACTCCGCCGCCGTGACCGGCGTGTCGCCCTTTGCCGTGTGGCGGGGATCGACGGTCGTGCGCGACCTGCTGGGAGGGTTGGCGGTCGAGGAGCTGGAGGCGGCGGCGCCGCCACTGCTGCGGGGCGATGACGTGATGGCCCGGTACGGCCTGGCGCCCGGCCCGGAGGTGGGGCGACTGCTCGCGCGCGCCCGCGAGGCGCAGGGCCTCGGTCTCGTGGCGACACGGGAGGAAGCCCTCACGTTCCTTGACTCCCCGCGCGCCGACCCCTAAAGTATCGACACTTACCGCATAATTTTCCATCCCCTCGCTCGAGGAGGTTTCACGATGATTGGTTGGCGATTGTTCGTGGCTCTGGCTTTCACCCTCCTGCTGCCGGCGCTCGCGGTGGCGGCGCCCGCGGGCAAGGTCATCATTGCCCAGGGCGTCGATCCCACCACGCTGGACACGATGAACCAGTCCGAGACGCCCGCGTCCGTGCTGGCGACGCACCTCTTCGACACCCTCGTGGAGCGCGACCAGAACCTCAAGATCATTCCCGCCCTCGCGGTGGAGATCCCCAAGCTGGTGGCGCCCACGACGTGGGAGGTCAAGCTGCGCAAGGGCGTCAAGTTCCACAACGGCGAGGAGTTCACCGCCGAGTCCGTGAAGTTCAGCCTGGAGCGCGTCAAGCAGGCGGCGATGCGAGCCAGCTCCAACTTCCGGCCCATCGATCGCGTGGAAGTCGTCGATCCCTACACGGCGCGCGTGCACACCTCCAAGCCGTGGCCGACCTTCGTGACGGTGATGACCTTCCGCCAGGCCTCGATGTACCCGCCCAAGGCGTACGCGGGCAAGCAGACGGCGGACATCTCGCGTCAGCCCATCGGCACGGGCCCCTACAAGTTCGTGCGCTGGGCCAAGGATGAGGAGATCGTCCTCGAGGCCAACGACGGGTACTGGCGGGGGGCGCCGAAGATCAAGACGGTGGTCTTCCGTCCCATCCCCGACGACGCGGTGCGGGTGGCGGCGCTGCAGAACGGCGAGATCGACGTGGCGGTGAACATCCCGCCTCACCTCGCCAACATCATCGACAAGCACCCGAAGATCTTCCTCTCCACCGCGCCCTCCATCCGCACGCTGCAGCTCATGTTCGTGACGCATGAGTACGACGCCCAGCACAAGCTCATCGGCCCCTACAAGGGCGTGACCGCCGACAAGCGCGTGCGGCAGGCGATCCAGTACGCCATCGACGCCGACGACATCATCAAGAATGTGCTCGACGGCAAGGCCATGCGCATGGCCACCATGCTCACGCCGCTGCACTTCGGCTACGACGCCGGGTTGAAGCCGATCAAGCAGGATTTGGCGCGCACCAAGAAGCTGCTCGCGGAGGCGGGCTACCCGAACGGCGTCGAGCTCACGCTGAACAGTCCGCAGGGCCGCTACGTGCGCGACAAGGAAGTGGCGGAGGCGGTGACCGGTCAGCTCAACAAGGCGGGAATCAAGACCACGCTCAAGACCTTCGAGTTCGTGAACTACCTCAACAACATGGTCTACCTGCACAAGGCCGGTCCCGTGTGGCTTATCGGCTGGGGCACGCCCACGATCGACGCCGAGACGATCTACGGCCCGCTCTTCCGCACCGGCAGCAACCTCGGCAACTACCACAATCCGGACCTCGACGGCATGTTCGACCAGGCGCAGGCTGAGATGGACGAGAAGAAGCGCCGCGACCTGTATCACCGCATCAGCACGCTGTGGGTGGAGGACGCGGCCGCGGCGCCGCTCTACCAGCAGCTCGATCTCTACGGCGCCAACAAGCGGCTGAGCTGGAAGGCCCGCAGCGACGAGCTGATCAAGGCTTACGACATGTCGCTCAAGGACAGCAAGTAGTCGTCCGTGCCACGGAGTAATATGGGGACCGTCGAGCGGCCGTAATTCAGTGGCAGAATGCCAGCTTCCCAAGCTGGACGTCGCCGGTTCGAATCCGGTCGGCCGCTCCAAAATCGCGAGGGGGTTACGGGCCATCCCGTAGCCCCCTCCTCGTCTCAGATCGCCCCAAGGTCAACCGCGAGCTGTGTCAACCCTAGCGGGGCGTGAGCAAGGCGCGGCGGTTCGGCGCGTCCACCGTCACCGTGAAGGCGTCGAGGACGTCCCGGCCCAGCAGGCCGTCCACGCTCTCACCGGCCAGTGTGTGGACGATCACCTCGAGCGGCCCCACGCGCGTACCCGCCACGTCCAGGCGCGCCACCGGAACCATGATGGCGGTGGCGTCCCCCGTCACCCCGCGAATCTGCACGGAGGCGCCCGCGGCCACGTTGAAGCCCGCGCGCGCCATGGCGGTGGGCGAGATGAGCGTGCGCTCGGCGCCGGTGTCGAGCAGGAGCCGCAGCGACACGCCGTTGAGCGAGGCATCGACGATGAGCGGTCCGCCGGTGTACGGGATCGCGACGCCCGTCGGCTCTGGCGTCGTCTCCTCCTCTTCGGGTCCCGGAGTGGGCGAGCCGATGTCCTTCGCGCTGTCGCGGTAGGGGAGGGGAATCGTCGCGAGGTCGCTCGTGTAGTAGACGGTGCCCTCGTTGTCGGTCCAGCGGTAGAGCTGAGCGGCGGCCGGCGTGGCGGCGAACGCGATGATCGTGGCGAGTGCCGCGAGGCCGGCTCGAACGGCAGGTGCATGCACGACGTCACTGTACCGCGGATGCGCCTGGGATAGGTTCTGATCACCCGGTCAAAAGCTAGGCGGCGACCACCGCGCCGCCCGCCGCCGATGGCGGCTATCCTAGCTCAGTTGCTCATGTTTTCGATCCCGCCCTATGGCCTGACCCTTGCTCAACCATAGGGCATGGCCACCATACTGGACGTGCCCGGCTTGGATACCCAGCGGCTGGCCCGTCGCACGAGGGCCCTCGAAGCGCTCGTGGAGATCGGCATCGGCGTGATGACCGAGGGCGATCTCTCGTCGCTCATCGAGCGTGTGGTCCTCGAGGCGCGACGCTTCACCAACGCCGAGGCGGGCACGCTCTTCATCCGCCGGGGCCCCAGTCTCACGGTGGCAGTCATCCAGAACGATCGCCTCGCGAAGAGCATCAACATGGAGGGCATGAAGGCACGGCTCGAGCACGAGCATCTCGCCGCCGACGCCAACAGCCTCGCCGGGTTC
>JBKKCN010000024.1:0-7873 GCA_046712525.1 Candidatus Rokuibacteriota bacterium | reverse complement strand
GCGTCACGCACGCGCGGAGGGGGTGCTCAGGTCGCGGCGCTCGGGCGTGTACGTGGGCACCAGCGGCGAGCGGCGCGATCTCCGCGAGCTGGGCGCGATCGCCTACGCGAGCGCCGCCGCCGGCGAGCGGACGCCCGCGAGCTTCGCGCGAGCCCTCGCCTCGGCGCCCGGCGCGGACGTGGCGTATCGCGGGCTGCCGCAGTACCTCACCAATTGCCTGGCGGGCCTCTTCGGCATCGAAGGGCCGGCGGCGACGGTGCAGACGGCCTGCACCTCCTCCGCGCAGGCGCTGGGCGCGGCCCTACAGGCGATCCGCGGCGGCACCATCGACGTCGCACTCGCCGGCGGCGCCGACTGTATCGCCTCGCCCATCGAGGTGCAGCTCTTCTGCCTGCTCGGCGCGCTCTCCAAGCAGAACCACGATCCCGAGGGCGCGAGCCGGCCCTTCGACGCGCGGCGGGACGGCTTCGTGCTCGGCGAGGGCGCGGCCTTTCTGGTGCTCGAAGAGGCCGGCCATGCCCTCGCGCGCGGCGCCGACGTCCTCGCCGAGCTCGTGGGCTACGGCAGCGCGTGCGATGCCTATCGCATCACCGACGAGGCCCCGGACGGCGGCGGCGCCATCCGCGCCATGGCGGCCGCCATCGCCGACGCCGGCCTTTCGCCCACCGACATCGACTACGTGAATGCCCACGGAACCTCGACGCCCATGAACGACCGCGTGGAGACGGCGGCCATCAAGGGCGTCTTCGGCGCTCATGCCGCGCGCCTGCTCGTGAGCTCGACGAAGTCGATGATCGGCCACACCATCTCCGCCGCAGGCGCCATCGAGCTCGCCACCACGGTGCTCGCGGTGCGCGATCAGATCGCGCCCCCCACCATCAACTACCGCGTGGCGGACCCCGACTGCGATCTGAACTACGTGCCGAACGCCGCCGTGCCCGCGCGCATCGACGCCGCCATCTCGAACTCGTTCGGATTCGGCGGCCACAACGATTGCCTGCTCGTGAGGCGGCGGTGACGGATCCCGTCGCCCTCTCCGTGGTCATTCCTGTCTTCAACGAGGTGCTCACGCTCGTCGATCTCCACCAGCGCCTCGTCGCGGTGCTGAAAGACATCGGCCAGCCGTGGGAGATTCTCTTCGTCGACGACGGCAGCACCGACGGCTCCGCCGGAATCTTGAAGGCGCTGCACGCGCAGGACCCCGGCGTGCGCATCGTGCGCTTCAACCGCAACTACGGACAGCACACGGCCGTCTTCGCCGGCCTCGAGCGGGCCCGGGGCGCGGTGGTGGTGACCCTCGACGCCGATCTGCAGAACCCCCCCGAAGAGATCCCGCGCCTGCTCGAGCGGCTCGCCGAAGGCGCCGACGTCGTGGGCGGCTGGCGAATGGGCCGCAACGACCCGCGCACGCGCCGGTGGGCCTCGTCGGTGGTGAACCGGCTCACGTCGCGGCTCGTGGGGGTGACCATGCACGACTACGGCTGCATGCTGCGTGCGTACCGGCGCTCGGTGGTGGACCAGCTCGTCCGCTGCCCCGAGACGTCGCAGTTCATTCCCGCCCTCGCCAACACGCTCGCGGGCACGGTGGCGGAAGTGCCGGTCGCCCACGCGGCGCGCCGCGACGGGCGGTCGAAGTATGGCGTCCTGCGGCTACTGCGGCTGCTCTTCGACCTGCTCACCGGCTTCTCGCTGCTGCCCATCCAGGCCGTGAGCGTGGCGGGGATCTTCGTGGCCGCGCTCGGCCTCGGCTTCGCCGCCTTCCTCGGGCTGCGGCGCCTGCTGGTGGGGCCTGAAGTGGAGGGGGTCTTCACGCTCTTCGCGATCCTCTTCTTCTTCGTGGGCCTGCAGATCCTGGCCCTCGGCCTCATCGGCGAGTACGTCGGCCGCATCTACCAGGAGGTCCGGCGCCGGCCCCGCTACGTCGTCGCCGAGGAGCTGCAGTGAGTGGGCCGCGTGTCGTCCTCTTCGCCTATCACACCTTCGGCGCGCGCGTCCTCGAGGCGCTGCACGCGCGCGGCGAAGCGATCGCGGCCGTGGTCACGCACGTGGACGACCCCCGCGAGAGCCGCTGGTTCGATTCGGTGGCGGCGCTGGCCGCCGAGCACGGGCTGCCCGTGCTCACGCCGCCCTCGCCCAATACGCCCGAGACGGCGCAGGCACTCGCCGCGCTCGATCCCGATGTCTTCGTGTCCGTCTGGTACCGCCGGCTCCTGGGGCCGGCGCTGTTGCGGCTGCCCCGCATCGCGGCCGTGAACCTGCACGGATCGCTGTTGCCGTCGTATCGCGGCCGCGCTCCGGTGAACTGGGTGCTGGTCAACGGAGAGTCGCGGACGGGCGTGACGCTGCACCACATGACGGCGGAGGCGGACGCGGGCGACGTGGTGGCGCAGGCGCCCATCGACATCGAGCGCGAGGACACCGCGGCCACGCTCTACGATCGGATCGTCAAGGTGGGCGTCGACCTGCTCCTCGACTCCTACGACGCTCTGGTGGCGGGCACCGCGCCACGCACGCCGCAAGATCCGGCGCAAGCGTCGTTCTACGGCCGCCGTCGTGCCGAGGACGGTCGCGTGGAGTGGACGTGGCCGGCGGCGCGCATCGCCAACATGATCCGCGCCGTCACGCATCCCTTTCCCGGCGCCTTCGCCGGCGAGGGGGCGGAGCGGCTGTATCTGTGGGCGGGGACGCCCGTCGAGCAACCCGCGCCATACGCGCCGGGATGTCTCGTCGAGATCCGCGCGGGGCAGGGCATCGCCGTCGCCCCCGGCGACGGCACGTTGCTGCTCACCCGCGTGCAGAGCGCAGGGGCCGCGGAAGAGCCGGCGGACGAGTGGGCGCAGCGATGCCGGCTCGCTCCCGGCGTGCGCGTTCAAGGACAGTGATGCATGGACGGCGATGACAGGAGGATCATGAAAGTTCTCATCACCGGGGGCGCCGGATTTCTCGGCTCACACCTGGCGGAAGCGCTGCTCGACCGTGGCCTTCAGGTGACCGTGCTCGATCCCGCCTCCGACGCCAAGGTGCGCCACCTGCGGGTGAAGCCGGCCTTCCGCGTGATCAAGGAGTCGGTGCTCAACCGCGACATTCTCGAAGGCCTCGTGGCGTGGGCGGACATCGTCTACCACCTGGGCGCCGTGGTGGGTGTCGAGCACTACGTCGGCGATCCCTACCAGGTGCTGAGCGTGAACATCAACGGCACCCAGGACGTGCTCACGGCCGCCTTCCGCCATGGAACGAAGGTGGTCTTCACGTCCACCTCCGAGGTGTACGGCCGCAACACGGCGGTGCCGTTCGACGAGGACAGCGACCGCGTGCTCGGCTCCACGCGCGTCGACCGCTGGTGCTACGCGACCTCCAAGGCCGCCGCCGAGCACCTCTGCTTCGCCTTCGCGCGCATGGGCCTGCCGGTGGTCGTGCTCCGGTACTTCAATGTGTACGGGCCGCGGCTGGACCGCATGGACCGCGGGCGCGTGGTGACCATCTTCATGGGCCAGCTCCTGCGCGGCGAGCCGCTCACGGTGATCGGCGACGGAACGCAGACGCGCACGTTCACCTACGTGGACGACGCCGTGCGCGCCACCGTGGAGGCCGGCCTGCGGCCGCAGGCGGTGGGGGAGGCGATCAATATCGGCTCGCAGGAAGAGGTGACGATTCGCGAGCTGGCGGAGACGATGGTCCGCATCTCCGGCTCCTCCTCGTCGGTCATCCTCGTCCCCAAGGAAGCCGTGTACGACCACGGCTACGAGGACATCCCGCGCCGCGTGCCCGCCGTGCGCCGCATGCACGAGATCCTCGGCGTGCGCGCCGAGGTCAGCCTCGAGGACGGCCTCGCCCGGACCATCGAATGGTTCAAGCGTCAGTAGCGCTCCGGGTGGACGTGGACACGCGGCGGGGCCTCGAGGAGGGCGCGCCGCGCCTGCTCGCGCTTTTTCGCTCTCTCGGCGTGGCCGCCTCCTTCTTCGTGACGATGGGTCCCGACCGCTCCGGGATGGCCCTGCGGCGCCTGTGGCGTCCGGCGTTCATCGCCAAGATGTACCGGACACGCGCGTGGCGGCTGTACGGCCTTCGCACCGTGCTGTCGGGGACGCTGCTGCCGTCGCCGCTCGTGGGCGCCGGCTCCCCCGCGCTGCTGCGACAGATGGCGGCGGAAGGGCACGAGGTGGGTCCCCACGGCTACGACCACGTGCGGTGGCAGGATCGCGTGCACCGCCTCGCCGCCGCCCACCTGCGCGACGATCTCGCCGCTGCTGCGCGTGCCTTCGAAGTGGCGGTGGGCGTGCGCGCGGAAGCGAGCGCCGCTCCCGGGTGGCGGACCACCGCGGAGGCGCTGGTGATCCAGGACGAGTTCGGCTACCGTTACGCCAGTGACGTGCGCGGCGCGACGCCCTTTCGGCCCCTGGTCGCCGGCGGCTCCCTGCGGACGATCCAGATTCCGACGACGATGCCGACGATGGACGAGCTGCTCGGTCAGGTGCCCGATATTCCGCAAGCCCTGCACGACGCGATGAGGCCCGGGTTGAACGTGTTCACGCTCCACGCGGAGGTCGAGGGCGGCGCGCTGCTGCCGGTCTTCCGCGGCTTCCTCGAATCGCTGAGGCACGCGGGCGTGGCGCTGCTACGGATGCGCGACGCCGCGGATGCCGTCCTGCGCGACGAGGTGGCCCCCGCCGCGGTGGGCCGGGCGAACGTGCTCGGCCGCAGTGGCTGGGTGGCCATGCAGGCGCCGGCCCCCGCGCGTGCGTAAATGCATGGTGGTCTCGAGGCTCGGTGTCATCTCGCGCCCGATGCTCCTCGGCTTGCTGCTCGTGCTTGCTCCGTGGCCGAGCGCCGCCCAGGTGCCCTCCGAGTGGGACGGGGGCGGCGCAGATCTCAGAGTGGTGCGCGAAGGCAACACGTTGCTCGCGCGCGCTTCAGCGCCCGTGCGCTACTCGCAGGTGGGTAACATGCTGGCCGCCATCGAGCGGCCGGTGACGCCGGCGGCCATGCGCCTGCGGCGAGTGGCGCCGGGCCAGCTCGTGGACTACTTCTTCTGCGTCACGATGGAGGGACGGCTGGTGGTGGGGCAACAGCAATGGCGGGAGGATGCGTCGCGCGGCTGGGTGTTCGAGCGGGGCGAGCTCACGCGGGCGTACTCGCCGCTGGAGAGCGAAGGTCCGTGGACGTGGCTGATCGAGATTCCGCTCGCGCGCGAGAGCGAGGCGATGATCGTCGTGCGCGCTGAAGGCGAGTGGCCGCTGCGGTCGGTGAGTATGAACCTGCTGCGTGCGCCATGAGGCGCGAGAGCCGCGTGGTGGGCCTCACGCTCGGCGTCATGCTGCTCGGCACCAGCTGCGCCGCGCTCTCGTCGGCGCCTGCGCCGCCGGTTGCTCCGCGCACGGCGGAGGCGGACCGCGTGCCGTCGCCGCCCGTCGAGCCTCAGCGTCCGAGCGAGGACAACGCGCGCATCCTCGCGGAGCTGGCCGAACTGCAGAACGCCGTGGCCAGGCTCATCGCGACCTCGCGACGGCAGGACGAGCAGGTCACCGCCCTCGAGCGCCGGCTCACAGAGCTCGCCGAGCGCCAGGCCCAGGCGGGTGACGTCCCGCTCGGCTTCGCGCCCTCCGGACTCGGCGCTGCCGCGCCCTCGTCCGCTCCTGCGCCCGCGACGATGTCATCGGCGGCGGACCTCTACGCTTCGGGAATGGCGCGGCTCCGGGAGCGCGACTACGACACCGCCATCCTCGTGCTGTCGGAGCTCGTCTCGAACTACCCCTCGCATCCGCTGCGCGAAAATGCCCAGGTCACCGTGGCCGACGTGTATTACCTGCAGAAGGATTACCGCGGTGCGGTGGCGGAGTTCGAGCGCCTGCTCGACGCGGTACCCAAAGGCGCGAGGACGCCCGAGGTGTTGGTGAAGATCGGTCTCTCCCGCCGCGGCCTCGGTGACGAGGCGGGGGCCCGCAAGGCCTGGCAGCGCGTGATCACCGACCACGGAAAAACCGACGCCGCCCGCCAGGCTCGCGAGCTTCTGCGCATATCCTAATTTGATGGGGGGCCTCAAAGGGCCCCCCAAGCCCCCCCAGTCGCTCGGCAGCGCCGCGGGGAAGTCGCGGCGCTCCTCGATTTCCTCCTGCTACACCCGAGCGACGTCGGCGGGGTGGATCTCGACGACGGCCGCCTGGTGGATGAGGGTGACGCCCAGCACGAGGCGGGTCGTGCGGTCTTTCCGGAGCAATCGACCGCGCACGCCGGCGAGGGGACCGCGCACGACCTCGACCTCCATGCCCTCGTCCAGGAGCGGATGCGGGTCGTAGCGGAAGCGGCTGGCGATCAGCCGCCGTATGTCCTCGATCTCGCGGCTGGCCACCGGCTCGGCGCGGCCGTTGATGCCCACCACGTCCGCCACTCCGGGCACGTCGAGAATCCGCACGTGATCGCTCACCGAGCACCTGGCGAAGCAATACCCGGGGAAGAGCGCCACCTCCACTCGCTGCGTGCGGTCCTTCCAGCGGTTCCAGCGCTCGCACAAAGGCAGGAACGTCTCGACGTTGCGCTGCAGGAGGCGGTCACGGACCTTCTTCTCGTGCCGGGAGCGCGTGTGGAGCGCATACCAATGAACAGGCTCCCCCGCCTCGTTCCCGTGGTGCAGCAGCGTGCTCGGCGAGCGGGAGGTCGTCGTCAGATCGTTCACGGCAAATCCCTCCTCCCGTGCTTGGACTGGGGGCGGCGTGCGGCACGAGCCACCCCGCATGGTTTTACACCGCCTTGGAGCGGCATGCCATCGTTTTCACCAGCAGGACCGGGCGCTCGCTCACCGACAAAGCGCTAATTTCCATACCGCTTGACAGTCGCCGGGGGGGCCGGGGTATTGTGCGGTCGGACCAGCCGACCACATCGCCCACGTCACTCAGGAGGCCCGCAATGGCAGCGCTGATCTGTGAAGTCGTGTACCGCGGTATTTTTCAAAAGAACCTCGCCGCGCGCATCGTGCGCGGCATCGTCCTGTCCTCCCGCAAGGCGGACCGGTGGGGCATCGCGTTCGGACGCTACGGTGACAGCCCGCAGCGCAACGGCATCCCCGCCAAGGACTTCGCCATCGTGGCGGACACGAAGGAAGAGCTCGAGCAGAACATGGCCCGCTACGAGCCCAAGCACGTCGACATCACCATCGTCGTGGACGACACCCTGTCCAAGGGCGTGGAGTCGTGGGCGTGGTATGGCCTGCAGCCGATCAACCGCCTCACCCTGCCCAACGGCACCGTGCTCATGACCTCGCTGCAGAGCTTCGACTCACTCCTTGCCGATATTCACAAGAAGGACGCGCCCTACAAGCTGTCGCTGCTGCGCGCGAAGGCGTCCTTCTCCGGTCTCTGGGTCTACAAGGAGGACCACACGGAAGTGCGCATCCTCGGCGCCCTCGCCAAGCTGGCGCCGTCCTTCCTCACCCTGGACGCGGTGTGCGAGGCGATCACGGAAATGGAGTGGGGCTCCGACCTCAAGGTGGATTCCGCGCGCAAGGCGTACGAGCGCATCGAGACGCGCGAGGTGAAGATCACGGAGGGCAACGCCGAGATCCCGTTCTCCTTCGAGATGCCGAAGTGGTGGGAGATGCGCGAGGGTGTCTCCATCCCCGCCATTCCCGTGGGCAAGCCGAAGGAAGCGGGCAAGGGCTACGTGCCCGAGCGCAATCCCTACTTCAAGAAGTACACGACGCGCACCATGCGCCCTGTCATCAACTTCGAGACGTGCGTGAAGTGCACGCTGTGCTGGATCCAGTGCCCGGACTCCGTCTTCGATGTCATGCCCGACGGCACCTACGATGCCGCCATGGAGGCGTGCTGCGGCTGCGGCGTGTGCGAGGCCGTGTGCCCGGTGGAGAACTGCATCACCATGG
>JBKKCN010000023.1:0-4178 GCA_046712525.1 Candidatus Rokuibacteriota bacterium | reverse complement strand
GAATGTGGGAGGTGTAGTTCAGGCGCGAGAGCAGCGAGCCGTTGGAGGCGACGAAGACCTCCACCTCCCTCACGCCCGGTTGCCGGCTGACGTGCTCGAGCGCCATGCGCGCCGCTCGCGCCAGCTCGGCCGTCTCGCGCATGTCAGTGACTCGGCTTGCCGCTCGGGTTCTTGCCCTCCACGGGGTAGCGCTTGTCCGCCCAGCCCGGCAGACCTTCGTCGAGGACACGCTGGTTGCGCCGCCCGAGCGCGTACAGGATATTGCTGGCCCCACGGGCCAGCGCATGCGGGCAGGTTCAGTAGAGAACGACGAGATCCGTCTTCGAGATCTCGTTCGCGCGCTGCTCCACCACGCGCACGGGCATGGAGCGGGCGCCCTTGATGTGCATCTCTTCGTAGGCCGCCCAGGTGCGCACGTCGATGATGTCGGCCTTCGTCCCCTTGTCGAGGAGCGCCTTCAGCTCGTCCACCTTGATGAAGGTGACGGGGTAGTCCGGGGGCGCCGCGGGCTTCGCGCTGCCGAGCAGCACGCCCGCCGCCACCACTGCCACGAGCACGCTTCGCATCGTCAACCTCCCAGCACGCGGGCGCGACTGCGCATCGTGGGCCCGCCGTTGCCCAGTTTTCGGGTCTGCATCGGCTGCCCCTTGCCGCAGTTCGGGATCGGGTAGAGCCGGAAGTCGTCGCCGGTGGCGTCGACATTCATCAGATAGTCGCGCGTGTCGGCGGCGATACCGCCGTCGCGGTAGAGACGGCCGAGCCGCCCGTGGTCGATCTCGTAAACCCTGCGCGCGGAGATGCGGAAGTTCTCGCGGCTCTCCGCGATGGACGGGATCTTGTGACCGACCATGTAGTAGCCGTGGTCGACCTCGGCGACGATGTCCGCCGCCGGCTGCTCGCCGCCGCCGAACACCGTGTTCGACATGCGCACGAGGGGCACGAGCGTGGCGTCGGTGGCCTTGAAGTGGCCGTTGGGGGCGCCGCCGAAGACGGCCGCCGTCTGGCGGCTGTTCATGAAGCCGGTGAAGACCCCGCGGTCGATGTGCACCACCCGCCGCGCCGGCGTCCCCTCGTGATCGTAGGCGTAATGGCCATAGCCCGGCAGCGAAGGATCGGAGTACGCGGTGACGAGCGGCGAAGCGATCCGCTTGCCGACCTGGTGATCGGTGAGACCGCCGAGGAGCCAGGAGCGCCCCGCGTAGGCCGTCTCCAGCTTGAGGGCACGGTCGAGCTCGGCGGGATGACCGACGATCTCGTGCGATACGAGGGTGTTGTAGTGCGGGTCGGTGACGACCACGACGTCGCCGGCGGAGGTGGGCAGCGGCGGCGCCTGCGCCAGCTCCACGCTCTCGCGCGCGAGGTCGAGGGCGAAGCGCGCGAAGGGCGGAAAGGTCATGAGGGGATCGTCGACACCGTCGGTGAGGATCTCCCACCCGCGCTGGTGGCCGATCACGTCGTAGAGATCCTGGCTCGTGGCATCGGTGACCGCGACCACGTTGCACATACCCTGGGTGAGCGCGAACGACTGGTCGATGAGTGCGCCCTCGGTGGAGGCGAAGAGCTCGCGCGCGAGCTGGGTGAGGGTGGAGATGTAGTTGTAGCGGACGCTGGGATCGGCGGCCGCCACCCGGCGCGAGATGTCCGTCGTGAATCTCACCATCTCCTGCACGTCCATCGCGCGGGGATCGACGCGGTAGAGGGCGGGCACGACATCCTGGCGCACGTCGACGGGATGCAGTCGCGTGTCGGCGAGCGCCTCTCCCAGGCTGCCGAACTTTCCGCGCGTGTCGGCCTTCATCTCGGCGTTCACGTGCGCGCGGCGGTACGCCTGCTCGATGGCCTCGCGCAGGATGCGCTCGATGCTGGATATGTCGGCGGCGCCCAGCGTGAGCCCCACGTAGCCCGGGGCCACCATGCGCGCCCCCGCCAGCACGCGCACGCCGAGGGCGAAGGCATCGTCGTCACCCGAGGACTTGCTGGCGCCGTTCTCGGCGGTGGCGGACTTGCCTTCGGCCACCTCGAGCCGCGCGTCGGCGTAGTGCAGGTGGGGCAGGCGGCGCGCGGCGTCCGCGAGCAGCTGACGCACCGTGTCCTTGAGCGTGTCGATGAGGCCGACGGTGATCCGGGCCGTCATGCGCCGCCGCTCAGAACGGCTCCACGATGACGAGCTCGCCCGCTGCCACATCGCCGCGCGCCTCCTCGAGGACGATGAGACAGTTGCCGGCGACCATCGAGCTGAGGATGCCGGAGCCCTGCGGACCCGTCGTGCGCACCTCCCAGCCGGTCTCGGAAAAGCGCATGACGCCACGCTTGAACTCGCGGCGGCCCACCTTCTTGCGTAGCGGCTGCGTGACGCGCGCCAGCCATGTGTCGGGAAAGAGCCGCCGTCGTCCCGCGCGCTTGTAGAGGGCAGGGCGCACGAACAGCATGAAGGCCAGCATCGAGGCGACGGGGTTGCCGGGCAGGCCGAAGAACGGCGTGCCGCCCACGCGGCCCACCGCGAGCGGGCGTCCCGGCTGCATCGCCACCTGCCAGAAGTCGATGGCGCCCACCTCGTCGAGCACGTCCTTGACGAAATCGTGCGTGCCCACCGACACGCCGCCGGAGGTGAGCACGAAGTCCACGGACCGGCTCGCCTCCAGCAGGCGGTCGCGCAGCTCGTCGCGCGCGTCGCGCACGATGCCGAGATCGACGACGTCGGCGCCGCACTGCTGAAGCGCGCCGTGCAGCGTGAAGCGGTTGGAGTCGTAGATCTGCCCCGGCCGCCGTGGCACGCCGGGGTCCACGATCTCGTCACCGGTGGACAGCAGCGCCACGCACGGCCGGCGATGTACCGCCACCTGCCAGATCCCGAGCGAGGTGATCACGCCGATCTCCTGGGGCCGCAACACGCTGCCCGCCTCGATGACGATGGCGCCCGTCTCCACGTCCTCGCCCCGCATGCGCACGTTGGCGCCCTTGTCGATGGGGCCCACGCGCACCAGTGGACCGTCCCGCTTGATGACTTCCTGCGGATAGACGGTGTCGGCGCCGGCGGGCATGGGCGCGCCTGTCATGATGCGCAGCGCCTCGCCGGAGCGCAGCACGGCGTCGTAGACGGAGCCTGCGGGAAGATCGGCCACCACCGTGAGGTCGCGCGTGCCCTGCCCGGGGATGTCGGCGCTGCTCACGGCGTAGCCGTCCACGGCGGAGTTGTCCGTGGGCGGCACGTCGAAGGGCGCGGTGAGGATCTCCGCGAGCACCCGCCCCAGCGCGTCCGGCGCGGACACGATCTCCGGCGCCGTGGCCTCGGTGATGTGGGCGAGGATGCGCTCCTGTCCCTCCCGCACGGAAATCATGGGTGCCATTATACTGTCGCCATGAACGACGACATCATCCGGGTGGGAGAGCCACGCCCGGCCGGTTTCTGGATCCGCGGCATCGCGCTCGTCATCGACCTCGTCATCTTCGGGTTCGTGAAGCTCTCGCTCGAGTTCATGGCGGGCCGGCGGTACGGCGCCGAGGTCGGTCAGGCGTGGTCGTTCCAGACGACCATCTTCCTTTTCACGCTGCTCTTCACAGCCGCCTACACGACGCTGCTGCATACGTGGCTCGGACAGACCGTGGGCAAGAGCGTGGTGGGCGTGCGTGTGGTGGCCGTGGACGGCCGCACGCTCGACGCCGGTCCCGCCTTCCTGCGCTACCTGGGCTACTACGTGTCGACGGCGACCTTTGGGTTCGGATACCTGATGGCCGCCCTGCGGCGCGACAAGCGTGCGCTCCACGACCTCATCGCGGGCTCGCGCGTGGAGCGCCTGCGGCCGGGAGCGTGATTCCCTCTCTGCCGCTGCGCCTGCGCAATCGCCTCGCGGAGACCATCATGGCCGCCCCGCACGACGCGGCCGCGCGGCGCGCTCTCGAGACGCTTTGCGGGGGCAGCAGCAGCGGGTGGTTCGAGGACGCGGACGCCCGGTTCGATCGCCGGCTCCAGGAGCGCGCGCAAGCCGCACTCCGTGCGCTCGCGTCCGCTCCCGCGCCCACCGCTGGCGGCGGCCTCGCGGACGATCTCGGTTTCGCCGCCGCGCTGTTCGACGCCGGCCTCTACTTCGAGGTGCACGAGGTGCTGGAGCCGCACTGGGCGCGCGCGGGCGATGCCGTGGAGCGGGACACATTGCAGGGGCTCATCCAGGTGGCCGTCG
>JBKKCN010000022.1:0-7581 GCA_046712525.1 Candidatus Rokuibacteriota bacterium | reverse complement strand
CCACGCGCCCGCTCATGTGATCGAGCGCCTGCGCATCGAGCAATCCCATCGCGGCGCCCATGAGCGCCGCCACCTGCGCGTTGTGGCCGCACGCGTGGGCGGCGCCGGTGGCGGGGTCGCCGTCGGGATGGCCGGCCACCACGAGCGCATCCAGCTCGCCGAGGAGCGCGAAAGTCGGTCCGTCGCCGGCGCGGCCGACGGCATCGGCTCGCACACCCGTCATGGCCAGTCCCCCCCGCGGCTTCAGCCCGAGCCCGCCCAGGGTGTCCTCGAAGAGCCGGGCCGTCTTGACTTCCTTGAAGCCCAGCTCCGGATGCTTGCGGATGCGCTCGCCGAGGCCGACGATCTCGTCGGCGCGGCGGTCGATGGCGGCGAACACGCGCTGCTTGAGCTCAGTGAGGGTCATGGGAGCTCCTTTCCGGCGCTATTCTACCTATCCGGGGGTGCGCATGGACTACCACCATGTCGTGGAGGCGGCTGGCGTCATCAGCCTGGGGCTCGTCTACTATTCGTTCACGTACCGCTGGTTCGAAGCCGGTCCGCCCGCACGCAGGCAATGGCGGCCTGTGATCAACGGCCTCGTCTTCGGCGTGCTCGCGGTGGTGCAGATGATCTCGCGCATCCACGTCGGTGACGGCCACTTCGTCGACGCGCGCGCGGTGCCCATCGCGCTCGTCGGCCTCCTGGAGGGCGGCGCCGCCGGCTGGCTCGCCGCCGCCCTCGCCGTCGCCTATCGGGTGTTGTGGGTCGGCGGCCCTGGCGCCCCCGCGGGAGTGCTCGGGATCGTGGCCACGGCGGCAGCCGCGATGGCCGTGCGCCGGTGGGCGGCGCGGGACGGCGGGGTGCGTTTCAAGCACTCGATGGCGCTCGTGGCGGCCGTCTTCGTCGTCACCTGGGCATCGTTCCTACTTACCGGCACCCGCGGCGTCGCGCTCTTCGCGGCCGTGTGGTTCCCCTTCCTGTGCATGATCCTCGTCGGCTTCGGCGTGGGCGCGCGCCTCCTCGCCGACGTGGTGGCGTCCCACACCGCGGAGGCCGCGCGCCGCGACGCCGCGCAGCTTCGCGCCGTCATGCTGCTCGCGCACGCGGCCGCGCACGAGATCAACAATCCGCTCACGGCCGTCATGGGCGGTCTTGTCCTCGCGGCCAGGAATCTGCCCCCGGACAGCGAGGGTGCGCAGTGGATCGAGCGCGCCCACGAGGGCAGCGAGCGCATCGCCGACATCGTCAAGCGCATGAACCGCATCACGCAGCTCGAAGAGGTCCCGCAGATGGGCTCGCTCCCCGCGATGCTCGACATCAGAAAGTCGAGCGCTCCTTCGTAGCGGCAGCGCGACTCTTGAAGAAGCGGTCGGGCAGGAAGTCGCGCACCTCCATGCCGGGCCCGGCGCCGGTGATCCAGTTCGTCATGAGGCGGGCGGTGATGGGCGCCAGCATGATCCCGTTGCGGAAATGGGCGGTGGCGACGAAGAGGCCCTCGACGCCGGGCCAGGGGCCGAGCACGGGCAGGCTATCGGACACCCACGGGCGGAAGCCGAACCACGTGCGCGTGATGGCGAGCGCGCCCAGCGCGGGGGCGAGCGCGAGAGCGGCCGTGATGAGGCCGCTGATGCCGTCGGCGGTAACCGCGCGCTGGAAGCCGACGCGCTCCACCGTGGCGCCCACGAGCAGCTCGCCCGACGGGCGCGGCACCAGGTAGACCTCGTCGGAGTGCACGCAGTGGCGGAGCACCGGCGGCACGTGCGCGAGGGCGAGCATCTGACCGCGCTTGGGCTCCATCGGCAGCCGCGCGCCGAAGGAGGCGATGAGGTCTCCCGTCCACGCGCCCGCCGCCAGCAGCACCACGTCGGCGTCGTAGCGCTCGCCGTCCGCGATCACGCCGCGCGCGCGGCCGTCCTCCACGACCACCCGCGTCACCGTGCAGCCGGCGCGCATCGTCACACCCGCGGCCACCGCCGCCTGCGCATAGGCGACGACGAGCCGCTGGTTGTTCACCCAGTGATCGCCCTTCACGAACATCGCGCCGCGCACGGAGGGCGCGAGCGCCGGCTCGCGATCGTGGACCTCTGCTCCGTCCAGGGCCTCGATGCCGAGCTCGCGCGCGAGCGGCCGTGCCGTGCGCGCCTCCGCCGCGCGCACGTCCTCCGCCGTGAAGAACGGGTAGATCGTGCCGCGCGTGACGTACTCGACGTCGATGCCCGTCCGCTCGCGCAGCTCCTCGGCGACGCCCGGATACAGCAGCCAGCTCTTCACCGCCAGCTGCTCGAACGGGGTCTCCGACGATTCGCCGAGCGGCGCCAGCATCCCCGCCGCTGCGCCGGAGGCTTCGGCCCCCGGCGTGGCGCGCTCGAACAGCGTCACCGCACACCCCGCCTTGGCGAGCTCGTACGCCGTCGCGCAGCCGATGATGCCGCCGCCCACGACGGCGACCTTCACGCGAGCTGATCGAGGAAGCGCAACGTCGCGTCGTGTGGAGAGTCGGCCTCGAGGATGGCGGAGATCACGGCCACGCCTGCCGCTCCCGCCGCCCTCACCTCCGCCACGCGCTCGGGCGTGATGCCGCCGATGGCGATCACGGGCACGCCCACTGCGCGCGCCACCGCTTCGAGGCGCGCGAGCCCCTGCGCAGGGCCGTAGGCGCGCTTGGACGGCGTGTCGTACACGGGACCGAACACCACCCAGTCCGCGCCCTGGTTCTCGGCGTCGATCGCCTCTTGCAGCGCATGGACGGAGGCGCCGATGTGCAGCCGCTTGTCGGCGACGGCGATCATGTCGCGTACGGAGAGCGAGGTCGACGTGCGCTGCACGGCGTCGGCGCCCACCGCGAGAGCGACGTCTACTCTGTCGTTGACGATGAGCAGCGCTTCGGCGTCGAGCGTGAGGGCGCGCAGGCGGCGGCAGAGCGTGGCGAGCTCGCCGGCGCCGAGATCTTTCTCGCGCACCTGGAGGGCTGACAGCCCGGCGGCCAGGCACTCGGCCGCCACCGCGACGAGATCCCGGCCCCGGGTGCGAGTACGGTCAGTGACGAGGCAGAGGCTCAGCTCGTCCAATCGGGCAGGCCCTCGAGCGGCGAGGACGCTGTCGCGTACAGCTTCTTGCTCATGCGTCCGGCGCGAAAGGCGAGCCGCCCCGCCTCCACCGCCAGCCGCATCGCGCGCGCCATGGCCACCGGATCCTTCGCGCTCGCGATGGCCGTGTTCATCAGCACGCCGTGGCAGCCGAGCTCCATGGCGATGGCGGCGTCGGAGGCGGTGCCGACGCCCGCGTCCACGATGACCGGTACGGACACCGTCTCGAGGATGATCTTGATGTTGTACGGGTTGCGGATGCCGAGCCCGGAGCCGATGGGCGCCCCCAGCGGCATCACGCACGCAGCACCGGCTTCCTCGAGCCGCTTGGCGATCACGGGATCGTCGTTGGTATACGGCATCACCGTGAAGCCTTCGCGCGCCAGCGTCTTCGTGGCCTCCAGCAGGCCCTGCACGTCCGGGAAGAGCGTGCGGGCGTCCCCGATGACTTCCAGCTTCACGAGGTCCCCCAGCCCCGCTTCGCGCGCGAGGTAGGCGGTGCGGACGGCTTCGTCGGCGGTGTAGCAACCCGCCGTATTGGGCAGCAGCGTGTAGCGCTTGGTGTCGATGAAGTCGAGGATGGAGTCGCCCTGACCGGGCAGGCTCACGCGCCGCACGGCCACCGTGATCATCTCGGCGCCCGACTCGTCGTGCGCGTCGCGCATGATTTCGTTGGACGCGTACTTGCCCGTGCCCACGATGAGTCGCGAGGTATACTCCTTGCCGCCCAGGACCAGAGTGGTGTCAGTCATCATGCTATCCGCCTCCCATAGGCCGGACGATCTCGATCTTGTCTCCGTCGCGCAGCGTCACCGACGCGTATTCCGCTTTGGGCGTGATCTCGCGGTTGACGGCGACGGCGGTGAACTGCCGGCCCACGTTGAGATGCGTGAGCAGCCCGTCCACGCTGAGCGCGTCCGCCACTTCCATCACCTTGCCGTTCACCGTGATCCTCATAAACAAAAAGCGACCGCTCCCCTGTCAGGGTGCGGCCGCCACGACATCCAGCCCGCCGTGTTCCCTTCGCCGGCATTACCCGGAATCAGGTTCGAGGGGTCCCGGGCCGCACCCGGTTCTCAGGAGTCCTCCCCCCACGACGACGAAACGAAGTATACACCTGCCGCGGAGGCGGTCATTTCATCGAGTACAGCCGCCGGGGGTTGTCGGAGAAGATCTGGCGCTTCTCGGTCTCCGTCACGTCCGGCCTCTCCTTCAGCTCCTTGAGCGAGTGCGGGTAGCTGTGATCCCAGTGCGGGAAGTCGGAAGCGTAGAGGACCTGCCGGGCGCCCACGTAGTCGAGGGCGGGGCGGAGCAGGACCTCCTCCGCTTCACACGAGAAGTAGATGTTGCCGCCCTTGACGTACTCACTGGGCCGCTGCGGCAGGCGCGGCGCCTCCACGTGGCCCCGCTTCTCGAACTCCTCGTCCATGCGCTGCACGAAGTACGGCACCCAGCCCACTCCCGCCTCCAGGTAGGCGATGCGCAGACGCGGAAAGCGCGCGGGGACGCCCTCGAAGATCATCGAGGTGATCTGGCGCATCTGGCCGAAGGCGTGGGAGACGGTGTGAGCCTGGATGAACTTCGGAAACGGCTCCGGGCCCGTGTAGGACATGTCGGAGCCGGCGGCGTGCACGCACACGGGAACGTCCAGCTCCTGCGCGGCCTCATAGAGCGCATCGAAGCGGGCGTTGCCGAGCAGGTAGTGACCGTCGGCGGCGAGCATGGCGCCCACGAAGCCGTACCGGGTGACGGTCCGCCGCAGCTCGGCGACGGCGGCGGCCGGGTCTTGCAGGGGCAGCAGCGCCACGCCCTTGAGCCGCGGGCTCTGGCCGGTGATCTCCTCGTGCAGCATCGTGTTGTACGCGCGACAGGTGGCGACGGCCCACTCCGGATCGTGCAGGAAGGGCATGCCGAGGCCGAGCGTGGGAAAGAGAACGCTCATCGCCATGCCGCCCGCCTCCAGCGCCTGATGCCACGAGGCGACGTCGCCCGCCCAGTCGTGGAAGGTACCGGACAGCCGCCGGTCCCACGCATCCTGGGGCCAAAAGGGCGTGAGCAACGACCTCTTGCGATACGGCTCCTCGAGGTGGCGCGCGATCTGCTCCCACGTCTCGGTCACGTGCCCGTCGGCGTCGATGATCTCTGGCGTCATGGTGGTCTCCTTACGTTGCCTCGCCTACCGCCTTCAACGCGTCCGGGTTCTCGAGCGACGACACGTCGCCGGCAGGCTTGCCGAGGTACGTGGCGCGGATCACGCGGCGCATGATCTTGCCGCTGCGCGTCTTGGGGAGATCCCGCGTGAACAGGACCTTCTCCGGCTTGAGCGCCTTGCCCATCTGGTTGGCGACGCGCTCGGCCAGCTCCTTGCGCAGCGGCTCCGACGGAGCGTGGCCGGGTCTGAGCACGACGAAGCAGACGATCGCTTCGCCCTTCACCTCGTGCGGCACGCCCACCACACCCGACTCCGCCACGGCGGGATGCCCGACGAGAACCGACTCCACCTCGGCGGGGCCGAGACGCTTGCCCGCGATCTTCAGCGTGTCGTCCGAGCGGCCCTGGATGAACCAGAAGCCGTCGGCGTCGATGGTCGCCCAGTCGCCGTGCACCCACACGTCGGGCCAGCGCGACCAGTACGTTTCCTCATATCGATCAGGATCCCGCCAGAACCCTTGCGTCATGCCGGGCCACGACTTCGTGATCACGAGCTCGCCCACGGTGCCGCGGACGGGCTTGCCGTCCTCGCCGAAGACCTCCACCGCCATGCCGGGCACGGGACCGGAGAAGGAGCACGGCTTGATGGGCGCGATGGGAAAGCAGCCGATGATGCCGCCGGAGATCTCCGTGCCGCCTGAATAGTTGATGATGGGCACGCGCGCCTTGCCCGCATTCTCGAAGAGCCAGCGATACGGCTCGGGGTTCCACGGCTCGCCCGTGGAGCCGAGAATTCGCAGCGAGGAGAGATCGTGGGCGTGTACGTGCTCGGGACCGTGCGGCATGAGCGCGCGCACCGCCGTGGGCGACATGCCCATCACGGTGACCCGGTGCCGCTCCACCAGCGCCCACAACCGGTCGGGCTTCGGAAAATCCTGCACGCCTTCGAACATCACCGCGGTACCGCCCTGCGACAGCGCGCCGGTGATGAGCATGGGCCCCATGAGCCAGCCGAGGTCGGTGAGCCAGAAGAGCCGGTCGCCCTCGCCGACGTCCATGAGATAGGCGAAGTCGTGCGCGCACTTGATGAGAAAGCCGCCGTGCGTGAGCACCGCGCCCTTCGGGCGGCCCGTAGTGCCCGACGTGTAAATGATGAGGCACGGGCGATCCGCCTCCACCGGCAGCGCCGGGCACGTGGCGGACACGTTCGCCGTCGCATCCTGCCACCACTGATCGCGCCCGGTCGCCCACGGAATCTCGCGTCCGAGGCGCCGGTACACGAGCACCGTCTCCACGGTCGGGCACGCCGCCACCGCCTCGTCGGCCGTCTCCTTCATCTTCACGACGTTGCCCCGGCGCTGGAAGCCGTCGGCGGTGATGAGCATCTTCGCCTCGCAATCTTGAAGCCGCGAGGCGACGGCCTGCGCGCCGAACCCGGAAAAGCACGGCGTGTAGATGGCGCCGATGCGCACGATGGCCAGCGTGGCGATGGCCGCTTCGGGCGACATGGGCAGGAAGACCCCCACGCGATCGCCGGCGTTGATGCCGAGCGCCTTCAGCGCGTTGCCCAGCCGGCTCACTTCACGCAGCAGCTCGGCGTAGGTCAGCGTGCGCGTCTGGCCGTCGTCGCCTTCCCACACGATGGCGGGCTTGTTACCGCGGCCGGCGTCGACGTGCCGGTCGATGCAGTTATCCGAGAAGTTCAGCAGCCCGCCGGGAAACCACGTCGGCCACGCGACTCCGCGGGAGGCATCCAATACGCGCGTGTACGGGCGCGTCCAGCGGATGCCAAGGTCGCGCACGACGGCGTCCCAGTACCACTCGGGATCCGCAACCGAGCGACGCTGTAACTCTTCGAGAGAGGTGATGCCGTGAGCGCGCATCAACTTCGTGATCCGCGCGCGCTCGATGTATTCCGCAGTGGGGCGCCACACGATCTCGGTCGTCATATGGCCGTCTACTATATGCGCCGCCGTAGGACTGGACTACTCGTCTTTTGTATAGTATTTAGACCTCATGGACCGACGGACCCGGCTCACCCTCCTCTCCGAATCGGCGACGCCCGACCGCGAGCACGGCCTGCCCCGGATCGGCCATCCCGTCCCCTTCCGGAACTTGCCACACACGTCGGTGGGTGTGGCGAAGGTGCGCGTGCCCGGCGGCGGATCGACGAACCTCATGCGCGTGATGCAGACCAACGCGTGCTCGCTCTCCTGCGGCTACTGCCCGACCTTCTGCGGCGGCAAGGTGAAGCGCGCCACGCTGTCGCCGGAGGAAACGGCAACCACGTTCATGGAGGCGCACCGCGCCGGCCTCGCCCAGGGACTGTTCCTCACCTCCGGCGTCCCCGGCCGTCCCGTGC
>JBKKCN010000021.1:0-4121 GCA_046712525.1 Candidatus Rokuibacteriota bacterium | reverse complement strand
CAACGGCGCCTCCATCTACATCGTGGCCAAGCGGCAGAAGGAAAAGATCAAGGACGACAAGGGCGAGCCGATGTTCCAGGACATCGAGCACGCCGCGCTGCTGCCCAAGGGGCCGGCCGGGCAGTTCGCGCTCTATGGCGCCTTCCAGCACTCCATCATGAAGTACTCGAAGAACCAGAAGCTCGCGAAGGACTTCATCACCTGGCTGCACAAGAAGGAAAACTTCGAGAAGTGGTTCGTGACCGCCGAGGGCTACAGCGTGGGCGCCACCACCGCGTGGGAAAAGCACGCCATGTGGGACAAGCTCGACAAGCCGCTGCAGGTGTTCCGCACCGCCGCCCGCAAGACGCGCATCTTCGGCTACGCGGGCCCGTCCACGGCGAAGTCCACGGAGGCGTTCACCAAGTACATCGTCACCGACATGTACGCCAAGGCCGTGCAGGGCATGGGCGCCGAGGACGCGGTGAAGTGGGCGGAGGGCGAGCTCAAGAAGATCTACGTGTAATGGAGGGCCACGGGATGAATCGCCGAACGTTCATCAAGGTCTCGGGGGTTACGGCCGCGGTGGCCACGGGCGGCATCGAAGGCATCCTCGCCGCCCGCCAGGCGCCCGCGTGGGCGCAGGGCACGAAGCTGCACTGGGTGAGATGGAACGACTTCATCCCCGAGTCCGACGTGGAGCTGAAGCGCCAGATGCCGGAAGCCTCCAAGGCACTCGGCGCCGAGATCACCCTGGAGACCATCAACGCCAACGACCTCCAGCCGCGCATCACGGCCGGCATCCAGTCCGGCTCCGGCGCGGATATCTTCCTCTTCCAGTACAACTGGGCCCAGCTCTACGCCAATGCCGTCGTCGACGTCACCGACCTCGCCAACGAGCTGGGCAAGGCGGAGGGCGGCTTCTACGAGATCTATCCGCCCGCGGACGTCGTGGGCGGCAAGTGGCTGGCGCTGCCGCATTCGATCGTGGGCAACGCGGTGGCGTACCGCAAGTCGTGGCTGCGCGAGGTGGGCGCCTCCACGTACCCGAAGACGTGGGACGAGGCGCGCAAGGTCTTCTCCGCGCTCAAGAAGAAGGGCAAGCCGTACGGGCAGACCCTGGGTCACACCTTCGGCGACGCGCCCGTCTTCACCTACACGATGCTGTGGGCGTTCGGCGGGGCGGAGACGGACAAGACGGGCAAGCAGGTCGTGCTGAGCTCCAAGGGCGCCGTGGAATCCGTGAAGTTCATGCAGGCCTTCTGGAAGGAGTGCTGCGACGAGGGCGGCCTCGCGTGGGATGACACCAACAACAACCGCGCCTTCCACGCGGGCGAGCTGTCGGCCACGCTCAACGGCGCGTCCATCTACATCGTGGCCAAGCGGCAGAAGGAAAAGATCAAGGACGACAAGGGCGAGCCGATGTTCCAGGACATCGATCACGCGCCGCTGCCGGCGGGCCCGTCAGGCGCCTACCTGCTCTTCCTGAACCACTCGCACGCGATCATGAAGTACTCGAAGAACCAGAAGCTCGCGAAGGACTTCCTGCGCTGGCTGCACAAGCCCGAGAACTACAGCAAGTGGTTCACCACGCAGGAGGGCTACTCGGTGGGCGGCACCAAGAAGTGGGAGAACGATCCCATGTGGGGCAAGCTCGACGAGCCGCTCAAGATGTTCCGGACGGCCGCGCGCAGCACCCGGCTCTTCGGCTACGCGGGGCCGTCGACAGCGAAGGCCACGGAGGCCTTCACGAAGTACATCATCACCGACATGTACGCGAAGGCCGTGCAGGGCATGAGCGCGGAGGACGCGGTGAAGTGGGCCGACGGCGAGCTCAAGAAGATCTACGTCTAACGCGCGCAGCCCAACGGAGGGCTCCATGACGATCCATAGTCCGACGAGCACCAAACCGTCCGGCGTCACCCGCCGCACGGTGCTCCGCACCACCGGCATCGCGGCCATCCTGGCCGCCGGGCGCGCGCCCGCCTACGCGCAGGGCACGAAGCTGCACGTCCTGCGCTGGAACGACTTCGTGCCCGCCTGCGATGCCGAGCTCAAGCGGCAGGCGCCGGAGGCGAGCAAGGCGCTGGGGGCCGACGTCACCTTCGAGTTCATCAATGCCAACGACCTGCAGCCGCGCATCACGGCCGCCATCCAATCCGGCAGCGGCGCCGACATCATCATGATGCAGCACAACTGGCCCTTCCTCTACGCGAGCGCCCTCGTGGACGTGACCGACCTCGCGGAGTGGCAGGCCAAGGAGCAGGGCGCCTTCTACGCGCAGTCGGAGGCGGCGGTGAAGGACGGCAAACGCTACCTCGCCCTCCCGCACAGCATCGTCGGCCTGCAGTTCGCCTACCGCAAGTCCTGGTTCGACGAGGTGGGCCAGACCTCGTGGCCCAAGACGCTGGAGGAGCTGCGTCAGGTGGGCATGAAGCTGAAGAAGAAGGGCAAGCCCATCGGGCAGACGCTCGGCCACACCTTCGGCGACGCCCCCGCGTGGTCGTATCCCCTGCTCTGGAACTTCGGCGCCGCCGAGACCGACAAGAGCGGCAAGAAGGTCGTCCTCGACAGCAAGGGCGCCGTGGAGTCCGTGAAGTTCATGCAGGCCTTCTGGAAGGACGCCTGTGACGAGGGCGGCCTTGCCTGGGACGACACCAACAACAACCGCGCCTTCATGGCGGGCGAGATCAGCGCCACCCTCAACGGCGCGTCCATCTACATCGCGTCCAAGCGCGGCCAGGACAAGATCAAGGACGACAAGGGCGAGCCCATGGTGCGCGACATCCAGCACGGACCCATCCCGAACGGGCCCGCCGGCACCTGGGGGTACCACATCCCCTTCGAGCACGCGGTGATGAAGTACGGCAAGAACCAGAAGGTCGCCAAGGACTTCCTGAAGTGGATGCACGGCAAGGAGCAGTTCGGCAAGTGGTTCGAGGTCGCCGAAGGCTTCTCGGTGGGTGCCAACAAGTCCTGGGAAAGCCATCCCATGTGGGACAAGTTGGACGACCCCATGAAGGGCTACCGCAGCGCAGCGGGCGCCTCGCGCATGGTCGGCTACGCGGGGCCGCCCACCGCCAAGGCCACCGAGGTCTACACCAAGTACATCATCACCGACATGTACGCCAAGGCCGTGCAGGGCATGAAGGCGGAAGACGCCGTGAGGTGGGCCGCCGGCGAGCTCGGCAAGATCTACGGGTAAGGTGTGAAGAAACCGATCGCAGGGGGTGTCGGCGGCGCGGCGGAGATCGCCCTCTCCCACCCCCGCACCTCCCCCCGCCCCGCGCGCAGCACGCGCATCCTCGAGAACGAGCGCATCCTTGCCTTCGCGCTCCTCACGCCCACCATGGCGCTGCTCGGCATGTTCATCGCCTATCCGTTCGTGATGGGCGTGTGGCTGTCGCTCACGAGCACGAGCGTGGGCAATCTCGGCGAGTTCGTCTGGCTCAAGAACTTCATCAAGGCGTGGAACGACTCGATCTTCCAGACCGCCTTCAAAAACACCTTCGTGTACACGTTCTGGGCGACCATCTTCAAGCTCGCCCTCGGCATGTGGCTGGCGGTGCTGCTGAACAGGAACTTCCGCGGCAAGCGGCTCGTGCGCGCCTCCATGCTGCTGCCCTTCATCATCCCCACCGTCCTGTCGACCTTCGCCTGGCGGTGGATGTTCGATCCCACCTTCAGCGTGCTGAACTGGATGCTCTATCAGTCGGGGGTCATCGTCACCAAGCTCCCCTTCCTCTCCAGCGGCGACTGGGCCATGTGGTGCGCGATCGTCATCAACACGTGGCGCGGCATGCCCTTCTTCGCCATCACGCTCCTCGCGGGGCTGCAGACGATCAGCCCCGACCTGCACGAGGCAGCCTCCCTCGACGGCGCCAATGGCTGGTACCGCTTCTGGCACGTGACGTGGCCGCTGCTGAAGCCGGTCACCCTGGTGGTGGTGGTCTTCTCGATCATCCAGACCTTCTCCGACTTCCAGCTCATCTACGTGCTGACGGGCGGCGGCCCCGCCAACGCCACGCACCTGCTCGCCACGTATGCGTACCAGATCGGCATCCTCGCCGGCCTCCTCGGCGAAGGCGCCGCCATCTCGCTCTTCATGTTCCCCGTCCTCTTCATCGTGGTGTGGCTACAGC
>JBKKCN010000020.1:0-15157 GCA_046712525.1 Candidatus Rokuibacteriota bacterium | reverse complement strand
AACTGATCGCCACCGAACGGCCCGACCTGGTCCTGCTCGACGTGGTGATGCCGCAGATGAGCGGCTACGAGGTCGTCCGCAAGATCCGCGAGAACCCCGCCACCGAAGTGCTGCCGGTGGTGATGGTGACCGCGCTCGACCCCGGGCAGGAGCGCATCAAGGGGCTCGATGCCGGAGCGGACGACTTCCTCACGAAGCCGATCAATCAGGCCGAGCTGCTGGCGCGCGTGCGGTCGCTGTTACGCATCAAGGCTCTCTATGACACCGTGGGCGACCTCGCGCGCCAGCTCGCGGAGAACAACCGCACGCTGGAGGCGCGCGTGGCCGACCAGGTCGCCCAGCTCGAGCGCCTGGGCCGTCTCAAGCGCTTCTTCGCCGCGCCCCTGGCCGAGATGATCGTCGCCGGTGACGCCGACGATCCGCTGAAGAGCCACCGCCGCGAGATCACCGTCGTGTTCCTCGACCTCCGCGGCTTCACCGCCTTCGCGGAGACGGCGGAGCCCGAAGAGGTGATGAACGTCCTGCGCGAGTATCACGCGGAGACGGGCAAGATCGTCCTCGCGCACGAGGGCACGCTGGAGCGCTTTACCGGCGACGGCATGATGATCTTCTTCAACGACCCGGTGCCGGTGCCGAACCCCGCCGAGCGCGCGGTGCGCATGGCGGTGGCCATTCGCGACCGTGTGGGCGAGCTGGCGGTGAAGTGGCAGAAGCTCGGCTACGAGCTGAGCGTCGGCGTCGGCATCGCGCAGGGCTATGCGACACTTGGCGCCATCGGTTTCGAGGGACGGCTGGACTACGGCGCCATCGGGACCGTCACGAACCTCGCCGCCCGGCTGTGTGGCGAGGCCAAGCCGGGCGAGGTCCTGATCTCGCGGCGGCTCATGAGCGCTCTCGACACGTTGATCGAGACGAAGCCCGTCGGCGAGCTCACGCTGAAAGGGTTCGTGAAGCCGGTGACCGCGTTCAACATCGTCGGGCTCACGCCGTCGAGCGCGTGACCGCCATCACGTGACGGTTCGCAACGGCGCGGCCTTCATCAAGGGCCTGCGGGACGACCGCGAGGTCTGGTACGGCGGCCGGCGCGTCGACGACGTCACCACGTTCCCACCGCTCGCCGCTTCCGTGCGGTCCATCGCCCGCCTGTACGACATGCAACACGAGGCGGCCCACCGCGACGTCCTCACCGTCGAGTGCCCGGAGTGGGGCGAGGTCATCGGCCGCTCCTTTCAGGTGCCCCGCACGCCGATGGACCTCGTCCGCAAGCGCGAGGCCTACATCCGGTGGGCGGAGGCGACGTGCGGCATGATGGGGCGCAGCCCTGATTTCATGAACGCGATGGTCACCGCGCTCGCCGCCAAGCGCAGCTTCTTCGCGGAGCTGGCGCCCGCCCGCGGCGAGGCCGTGGTCGCCTATCACCGGTACGTCGCCACCAACGACCTCTTTCTCACCCACGCCCTCCTTGACCCGCAGCTCGACAAGGGCAAGCTCCGCCATCTTCAAGAGGATCCCGGCATCTGCCTGCGCGTGGTCGACCGCAACAAGGACGGTCTCGTCCTGCACGGCATCAAGCGCATCGCGACGGCGGCGCCCTGCGCGGACGAGATTCTCGTGTGGCCCTTTCCGCCCACGTTCCAGCCCGGCGAGGAGCCCTACGCCAACGTGTTCGCGATCCCCATGCGCACGCGCGGGCTCAAGACCATCTGCCGGCCCTCGTTCACCCATCTCGGGACACGCGCCGACCGCCCGCTCTCGTCGCAGTTCGACGAGATGGACGCCACCGTGGTCTTCGACCACGTGCTCGTGCCCTGGGAGCGGGTCTTCCTGCACGAGGACATCGGATTCCTCAACCGCATGTACCGCGACTCGCGCATGCGCGAGCTCACTGCGCACCAGACCAACGCGCGTCTGGAGGTGAAGCTGGGCTTTCTGTATGCTCTCGTCACCCGGCTGGCGGCGGCGACGGGCGTCGACAGGAAGCCGGACGTGATGGAGATGCTCGGGGAAGCGGCCACGCGCGTAGAGGTCATCCGCAACACGTCGCGCTCGGCAGAGGCGCAGGCCAGCGTCGACCCCGAGAACGGCGTGATCTATCCGGACCTCTTCGCGCTGCAGGCCGGGCGCGCGCTGGGCCCGGTGTATTACCCGGAGATGCTGGCCATGATCAAGCGCATGGCCGGCGGCGGGCTCGTCCAGCTTCCCGTCTCCATGACGGAGTTCGACTCACCGATCGGCGCCGACCTGGACCGCTCGCTGCGCGGGGCGGGCATCTCCGCCCGCGACAAGACAGCGCTCTTCATGCTCGCCTGGGATCTGTGCGGCAGCGAGTTCGGCGCCCGCCACGAGCTCTACGAGATGAACTACGCGGGCGAGCGCGGCGGCATCCTCGCCGGCATCCAGCGCGAGTACGGCCGCAAGGCGCACTATCTCGACCATCTCGACCGCTTCCTGCGCGGCTGACGCGACCGGGATGTCCGTGCGCTATGATCCGGCCGCAACCAACGGAGGCCCAGCATGAGCGGCGGCAACGGCGGCAGCGCGCAGGGCGTGCGGCAGGTGGCGTGGTTCGACTGTCCGGGCGGCGGGCAGGTGGTGGTGGACGGCCGCGTGGCCTACGTCGCCCACATGAAGTCGCCGCACGGCACCACGCTGGTGGACGTGAGCGATCCGAAGTCGCCGCGCCAGCTCGCCCACGTGGAGGTTCCCCCCGGCACGCACTCGCACAAGGTGCGCGCGGCCAACGGGCTCATGCTCGTGAACCGCGAGGGCCACGGCGTCTCGCCGGCCGCGGCGGGAGCCGGCGGGCTCGGCATCTACGACGTCTCCACGCCGAGCCGGCCGCGTGAGATCACCTTCTGGCGGTCGGGCGGCCTCGGCGTACATCGCTTCACGTTCGACGGCCGCTACGCCTACATCTCGCCCGAGATGGACGGCTACGTCGGCAACATCGTGATGATCCTCGACCTCGCCGATCCGGCCCGTCCCCAGGAAGTGGGGCGGTGGTGGATGCCGGGGCAGTGGACCGCGGGCGGCGAGACGCGGTCGTGGAAGGGACGCCAGCATCGCTGCCACCATCCCATCCGCCTCGGCAACCGGCTCTACGTCAGCTACTGGCACGGCGGCTTCGTCATCCTCGACATCGAGGACATGGCCAAGCCCAAGCACGTGGCCGGTCTGGATTGGAGCCCGCCCTTCATCACGCCGACGCACACGGCGCTGCCGGTGCCGTTCCCGCTGCAAGGCCGGCGCGTCCTGCTGGTGGCCGACGAAGACGTGGCCAAGCTGGAGCCGGGGCCGCCGTCGTTTTTGTGGCTGGTGGACATCACCGACGAGCGCCGGCCGGTACCGTTCGCGAGCTTCCAGGTGGACGGTGTGGACGGCACTCCGCAGCCGGAGTTCACCGGCTGTCACCAGCCCGTGGAGACGATCACCAGCACGGAAGTCCCGGTCGCCTGGTTCGCCTACGGGCTGAGGATCGTCGACATCGCGCGGCCGCACGCGCCGCGCGAGGTCGCGCACTTCCTGCCGTCGCCGCCCGCCGGCCACGACCGCGTGTGCAGCAACGACGTCTTCGTGGACGACCGCGGGCTCATCTATCTCGTCGACCGCGGGCGCGGCGTCCACATCCTCGAGCGGGTCTGAGGGCCGACTGCTCCTCGCTCTCAAGCTGCTGCTCGTGCCCGCGCTCGTGGCGGGCTGCACGCTCGGCGCGCGGCGCTGGGGCCCTCAGATCGGTGGATGGCTGACGGCGCTGCCGGTCGTCGCCGGCCCCACGCTCTTCTTTCTCGCGATGGAGCAGGACGCGGCCTTCGCGGCGCGCGCGGCGTTGGGCACGCTCGTGGCGATGATCGCGGTGGCGGCGTTCGGTGTCGTCTACGCGTGGGTCTCGCTGCGATGCGGCTGGGCGCTGAGCGTGCTCGCAGGGTGGGCGGCGTTCGTCGCCGCCACCGTGCTGTTGCTGGCGGTGCCGTGGACGCCCATCACCGCGCTCGTCGCCACGCTGGCCGGGTTTACCGTCGCCGCGCGCGTTCTCCCCGCCGAGCGCCCGCACCCGTCGCCGTCGCCGACGCCCGCCTGGGACCTGCCGTTGCGCATGATCGGCACGCTCGCCGTCGTGCTCACGGTCACGTCCGCGGCCGACCGGCTCGGTCCCGCGCTGAGTGGAGCGTTCACGCCCTTTCCCGTGGCGCTGACCGTGCTGGTCGTGTTCGCGCACGCGCAGCAGGGGGCGCCGGTGGCGATCCAGTTGTTGCGCGGCTTCTTCCCCGCCATGTGGGGTTTCGCGCTCTTCTGTCTCGTCCTCGCGCAGGCGCTCGTCCCGCTCGGGCCGGCGCTTGCGTTCGCGCTCGCCATCGCCGCCCAGCTCGCCGTGCACGGCATCGTCTTCTGGCGAATGGCGCGGGCGGGATGAGGCGGCGGCGCTACTTCAGCCCCACGACCTTCCGGAAGCGGCGGAGCGTCTCCACGTGATCCGCCGGCTTCGCCAGTCCCAGGCCCGCCGTGTGGACGCACAGATGAGTGATGCCGCGCATGGCGCGCCACGCGTCCATCTCCTTTGCCCACTCCGACTCCGGGATCTGCGACAGCGCGATGCGGCCCTCGATGCCGAACGCTTTCGGATCGCGGCCGGCCTCGCGAACGAGGCTGTGGATCCGATCGACGGCGGCCTGTCCGGGCGCGCCGGCGCGGAAGTGCGGCAGCCACCCGTCGGCGATGCGCGCCATCCGCTGCTGCACGACCTCGCTCTCACCGCCCATCCAGATCGGGATCGGCCGCTGCACCGGCAGCGGGTTGAGGCCGGCGTCGGAGATGCGATGCTCCCGGCCGTTGAACGTCACCAGCTCGCGCGTCCACAGCGCGCGCAGCACGTCAATCTGTTCCTCGATCCGCCGGCCGCGCTTCGTGAAGTCTTCACCGAGTGCCTCGAACTCGACCGGATTCCAGCCGACGCCGACGCCGAGCCGGAGCCGTCCGCCCGAGAGCACGTCCACGGCCGCGGCCTGCTTGGCCACGAGCGCGGTCTGGCGCTGGGGCAGGATGATGATGCCCGTCACCAGCTCGACCTGACGGGTGGCGGCGGCCAGGAATCCGAAGAGCACGAACGGCTCGTGGAAGCCGTGGCGATACGTGTAAGGCCCCTTCCAGCCGCCCGGACGATCGGGATTGGCGCCGAGCACGTGATCGAAGACCAGGATGTGCGTGAACCCCATGTCCTCGACGGCCTCGGCGTACGCCTTGATGGCGGCCGGGTCGTTGCCGATCTCGGTTTGCGGCAGGACGACACCGATCTTCATGTGCGCCTCCTCTCGGTCGTGTGCTCGTGCGCGGCCTGGATGGCGCGCCAGACGCGCTCGGGTGTCGCCGGCATCTCCAGGTGTTCCACGCCCAGCTCAGCCAGCGCGTCCACCACTGCGTTAATGGTGGCACCCAGCGCGGGCGTCGTGCCGCCCTCGCCGCCCCCGCGCAGGCCGAGCGGATTGGACGTCGATGGCACCTCGCTGATCTCGGTCGTGAACATGGGCAGCGTGTCGGCGCGCGGCACGACGTAGTCCATGAACGTCGCGGAGGCCGACTGGCCGGTCTCGGCGTCGTAGTGACAGAGCTCCCACAGGGCCTGGCCCACGCCGGCCGCGATGCCGCCGTGAGTCTGACCGTGCAGGATCATCGGATTGACGGCGCGGCCGCAGTCGTCCACACAGGTCCAGCGCACGACCTCGACCACACCCGTCTCCGGATCGACCTCGACCTCGCACACCGCGCACCCGTAGGGAAACGACGGCGTGCTGGTCGTCTCGTCGCCCGTGCCCGCGAGCGGCCCGCCCAGTCCATCGGGCGCGTCGGCGCGCAGCGCCGCCCTGGCCACCTGGAAGACGTCGACCGAGGGATCGGTGCCCTTCACGGCGAAGCGTCCCCGCGCGAAGTCGATGTCCGCCTCCGCGGCCTCCAGCAACCACGCCGCGATGCGCGTGCCGCGCTCGACGATCTGATCGGAGGCCCGGGCCATCACCACCCCGGCCTGGCGCATGGAGCGCCCGGAGTGCGAGCCGCCGCCGACGGGCGCCACGTCGGTGTCGCCGGTGATCACGCGCACCTGCGCGAGCTCGACGCCGAACCACTCGACGATGAGCTGGGCGAAGCTCGTCTCGTGCCCCTGGCCGGATGACAGCGTGCCGATCACCACGTCAACCCCTCCGTCGGGCCGCACGGTGATCTCCGCCCGCTCGCGGGGAGCGCCGGTGTTGAGCTCCAGGTAATTGGACAGGCCGATGCCGCGGTAGCGGCCGCGGCCGCGCGCCTCGGCGCGCCGCGCCTCGAATCCCTCCCAATCGGCCAGCGCCACCACGCGGTCCTGCACGGCCGCGTAGTCGCCGCTGTCGTAGAGCAGGCCCATCGCATTGCGGTACGGCATCGCGCTGGCAGGGACGAGGTTGCGCCGCCGGAGCTGGACGCGATCGAACCCATGGCGGCGCGCGGCGATGTCGATCAGCCGCTCCAGCACGTACATCACCTCGGGACGGCCGGCGCTGCGGTACGGGTACGTGGGCGAGGTGTGGCTGAGCACGGCGAGAGCGCGCACGTAGGCGGCGGGGAAGTGGTAGAGGCTCGGCAGCACGCCGAGACCCTTGCCGAGCGGGATGAAGGAGACGGCGTGCGCGCCCACGTTGCTCGTGTGGACGCCGCGCAGCGCGAGGAAGTTGCCCTCGGCGTCGAGCGCCAGCTCCAGGTGCGAGACGAGATCGCGCGCGTGGAAGTCGGTGAGAAAGGCCTCCCGGCGCTCGCACGTCCATTTCACGGGGCGGCCCACGCGCCGGGCCGCCCAGGGCACGAGCGCGAACTCGGGATAGAACGCGTTGCGCGTGCCGTAGTTGCCGCCGACGTCGCGGGCGACGACGCGCACGGCGCTCCCGGGGACACCGAGCGTCTCGGTGAGGTCGTGCTTGATCCGCTGCGAGCCGCCCGAGCCCGCATAGACGGTGTAGTGCTCGCGCGTCGCGTCGTACACGGCGAGGACCGCGCGCGGCTCCATGGGCACGCCGGTGACGCGGTTCACGATCGTCTCCAGCCGCACCACGTGCGCGGCGCGCGCGAAGGCGGCGTGGGCGGCGGCCTCGTCGCCGCAGTCGGAATCGACGCACACGTTGGAGCCGGCTTCGTTCCAGACGAGCGGCGCGCCCGCGGCCATCGCGTCGGCGGCAGTGATCACGACGGGCAGCGGCTCGTAGTCCACGCTCACGGCCTCGGCGCCGTCGCGCGCAGCGGCCGCGGTCTCGGCGATCACCATGGCCACGGCCTCGCCCACCAGCCGCACCCGGTGGGCGGGCAGGGGCACGTGGGGTGCGATGAAGTGGAGCGAGCCGTCGCGGTTACGGAGCTGCGGTTCGTGCGGGTTGGCGGGAAGGGGGCGGTGCGGGATCGGCTTGAGGCCGTCGGCGGCGGCGTCGGCGCCGGTGAGCACGGCGATCACACCAGGGACTTTGAGGGCCGCCGCGCCGTCGATGCCCCGGATGCGCGCGTGCGCGTGCGGCGAGCGCACGAAGCACGCGTACGCCTGGCCCGCCACGTTGACGTCGTCGCTGTAGCAGCCCCGCCCGGTGACGAGCCGCTCGTCCTCCACCCGGCGCACGGGCTTGCCGAAGCCTTCGCGCGCCTCGCGCGTGCGCGACTGCAGCAGGGACATCGCCGGCTTGGCTACGTGCTCACGTGGCGGATGAACCTCTCCGGCGGCTTCTCGCCCCACTGGCTTTGCAGCCCGTCCTCTGCCGACAGGAGATTGCTGCCGCTCGTCGCGTTGAGGCGGTCGGTGTCCGCCCAGCGCTCGTGCACGCGGCCCCACGGATCCGCCCAGTAGTCGTAGACCTGGCTGCCGAGCAGGTGCCGGCCCACGCCCCACATGTGGTCGTACTTGCCGAGCCGTGTGAGGTACTCGTGGTCCTTGAACACCGCGTCCACGTCGGGCACCTCGAACGACATGTGGTTCAGCCCCGCGCGCTCGTTGTGCACGCAGAACAGCGTGTGGTGGTCGACGTACTCGTCGCCGCGATCGCAGCGGTTGAAGGAGCCGATGACGTTGTCCTTGTCTCCCGCGTACACGTCGTCCGAGCCGATGAACCCGAGCGTCTCGCGGAACCAGTGCACGGTCTCCTTGACCTTCGGCGTGCCGAGCACGCCGTGGCCCATCCGCTTGATGGGCGAGGGCGACGGGCGCAGCCGCATGAGGGCGCCCGTGCGGCGCAGCGGCTCCGCGCCGCTGTTCATGTGCTGGCCGGGCACCGGGATCGGCGCCAGCGGCTCGATGCCGTACACGACCTCGACCTGGTAGCCGTTGGGCTCGCGCAGCCGCACGCGACGGCCACCACCGGGCTCGTCGATGGACTCGACGGCGGAGGCTCCCGGCGCCTTCGCCACGCGTTTGAGATCGTCCTCGCTCGCCGCGTAGTACGCGAGGCCCACGAAGGCGGGGTCGCCCTTCTCGGTGACGTGCAGGTGATGGCTGGGGTCGGTGCCTCGCATGTAGAGCGCCGACGGCGTGCGCGCCGCGCGGATCATGCCGAAGTGCGTGAGGAACTCCTCCGCCACATCGAGGTCGGGCGACCGCAGCCGTCCGTACGCGAGATCCTTCACCTTGATCAGCGCCATATGCTCCCCCTCCGCGTTGCGCGACGGCCCTCCGCCGTCGCGGTGACCAAGGATACGCCACACGCCGCCCCTTGACGACCCCCCCTCGCGGTGGTCTCATCGGCGCCATCGTAGGAGAGGAGGCCCCCCATGCCCCGGACCTACAACGTCATCGACGCCGACGGTCACGTGCTCGAGCCCATCGACATCTGGGACAAGTACATCGAGCCGAAATTCCGCGCGCGCGCGCCCAGGATCGTCGTGGACACCGACGGCAAGGAGCGCCTCGACGTCGAGGGCCAGGTGCTGGGCAGCCAGAAGGGCTTCGGTGTCATCGGAGCCATCGGCGCCCGGCAGGGCGACGTGCCCGAAGAGACCATGCAGTACATCGACGGGCGCAAGGGCGGCTTCGACCCGCACGCGCGGATTCCGGACATGGACCTCGACGGCATCGACGCCGCCTTCCTCTATCCGAGCGTCGGCCTCTTCGCAGGCGCCATCAAGGATCCCCATCTCGCCGCCGCTGTGTGCCGCGCCTACAATCGGTGGCTCGCCGACTACTGCGAGCCGTACCCCGACCGCCTCTTCGGCGTGGCCATGCTGCCGATGCAGTCGATCGACGCCGCCATCGAGGAGATGCGCTACGCGCGCACGCAGCTCGGCATGCGTGCGGCCTTCCTGCGGCCGAACCCGTACAACGGCCGCATGCTGCACCACCCGGACTACGAGAGGTTCTGGAACGAGGTGGAGGAGCTCGACGTCGCCATCGGCCTGCACGAAGGCTCGAGCGGCGGCATGCCGCAAGTGGGCGTCGACCGCTTCGAGACGCGCGGGGCGAAGCACATCGTCTCGCACACGATGGAGATGATGCTCGCGGCGATGAGCGTGATCTGGTGCGGCGTCTGCGACCGGCATCCGAAAGTTCGCATCGGCTTCATGGAGTCCGGCGGTGGCTGGATCGCCCCGTGGCTCGACCGGATGGACCGTCACTTCGATGACCAGGGCTTCAACGACTCCGGGCTGTCGATGCGGCCGAGCGAGCTGTTCGAGCGCAACGGCTGGATCTCGTTCGAGCCCGTCGAGCGGAGCCTGAGCGTGCTCGCCGACTTCATCGGCCCGCACAAAATTCTATGGGCGACCGACTATCCTCACCCCGACGGCTTCTTCCCCGGGGCGCCGAAGATGATCGCCGACCGGCCGGAGCTGTCTGCCGAGACGAAGCGCCAGATCCTGGCCGGCGGTGCGAAGGGATTCTACAAGCTGACCAGCTGAGGAGAGACAGTCATAGCCATAGTGCGGGCCGGCCGTTGAGCGTCACCAGTTCGCTCGGCGAAACATGATGCGCTCCAAAGGCCGCCGAACCGCTTTCTTCCTAGCGCGTGGCGCGACACGTGGCACCAGCTCGCCCAGGCGCTGACGACCACCTGACCCGACGGCCGCCGTCGAGCCTGCTCGGCCCCGGCCGTCGTTTCTCTTCCGCCCTCGTGAAATGCTCCCGCGCTCAGTCATCGGGGCCAGCCACCCGCGTCGCGATCGCAGTACGGCCGTCCCGCGCCATCGTTTCGGCCACTAAACTTTCAACCCAGCGCGCGCTGGAGCCGTCTCGGTCTCTGGTGCGTGCGTTCACGAATAGTCCGGGCTAGCCGTGGATCGTGGAGGTAATGGTCGGCGGGCGGTCGCAATCCTTCTCGGATGAGCTGATTCGTGGGGACGCGTCGGATGGTAAGCGTGCGCGACGAACAGCACGCCGATCCACGGGGGACTCGACGGCGTCGCCGGGCGAAGTGGATCATCGTGCGGACGCGCGTCCTGCCTAGTGGCGTCCGGGGGTCTGCATCAACTGCTCTCGCCGCGATACACACTGCCCGTGCTGCAGGTCTCGTGCACAATGACCTGGTTTAGGGTGGGCAGCGAGGGTCGTAGTCGAGTCCAGATCCACCGGGCGAGGTTCTCGCTCGTCGGATTTTTCAGTCCCTCGACATCGTTGAGATGACGGTGGTCGAGTTGCTCGTGGAGAGGCTGAAAGGCCCGCTTGATATCGGCGAAGTCCATCACCCATCCCGTCGTCTCGTCGACGACGCCCAATACGTAGATGTCGACGCGAAATGAGTGGCCGTGCAGCCGCGCGCACTTGTGGGTCGTAGGGACATTGGGCAGGCTGTGCGCCGCCTCAAAAGTGAACGTTTTGAATACCTCCATCGACGGGTCCGTCACGGGATGCCAAGGACCTTGTGCGTCTGGAGACTGAGCCGCCAGTGCGGGTGGTCCAGACAGTAGCGGACCGTGACCCGGGTATTGTGCTCGCGCTCCGGTCCATCCATCGGCTGTAGCGAGAAGTGACGGAAGGCGAGCGACTCGAATAGGGCCGGCTCGGCGCCGCGCTGCGGAAACACCAGTTTCAATTCGTCACCGGAGCGCTGCACGAGATCGGCGCCAGCCTTTGGACTCACGCAGATCCAGTCGATCCCCGCCGGCGCGATGCGCGTGCCGTTCGTCTCGATGGCGATCTCGAAGCCTTGGCGATGGAGCGCGTCGATAAGCGGCGTATCGAGCTGGAGCAGGGGTTCGCCGCCAGTGCACACGACGAACCGCCGCGCGCGAGGGTCCGAGGTGCGCGGCCACGCCTTCGCGACGGCATCGGCAAGCTCGTCTGCCGCCGTGAAACGGCCACCATTCGTCCCGTCGGTGCCGACAAAATCGGTATCGCAAAAGCGGCACACAGCCGCCGCGCGATCCTCTTCACGACCGGACCACAGGTTACAGGCGGCGAAGCGGCAGAAAACCGCCGGGCGACCCGCGTGCACTCCTTCGCCCTGGAGAGTGTAGAAAATCTCTTTAACGCTATAGTTCATGCGCTTGTCCGTCCTCGTGGCGCCGCCGCTGAAGCGTGACGATAGGCGATCGGGTCGGCGACACCGCTCTCGAGAAATCCCTTCAACCGTAACAAGCACGAATCACACGCGCCACACGCCTCGCCAACCGGTGATGGATCGTAGCAGGACAGCGTCAACGCATAGTTCACCCCTAGCGCGAGACCACGCTGGATGATCTCCGCTTTTCCCATCTGGATTAGCGGCTGATGAATCGTCAGGTGCTGCCGACCCTCGACGCCATTCTTCGTCGCCAGGTTTGCCATTCTCTCGTACGCCTCGATGTACTCGGGGCGACAGTCGGGATAGCCGCTATAGTCAATTGCGTTCACACCGATATAGATGTCGCTGGCTGCTAGGGTCTCGGCCCACGCCAGCGCGAACGATAAGAAGATCGTGTTGCGTGCGGGGACGTAAGTGACTGGAATACCTCGGCCGATCTCGGCGATCGAGCGGTGCGTCGGCAGCGCGAGGTCGCCAGTCAGCGCGGAGCCGCCGAAAGCCCGAAGATCGATCGTCACGACGATGTGATCCTGCAGTCCGAGCGTCTGCGCGACGAGCCGCGCACGATCGACCTCAATGCGGTGGCGCTGGCCGTAATCGAACGTCATCGCGTAAACCTCGAAGCCGTCTGCGAGTGCGATCGCCGCGGTCGTGGTCGAGTCGACGCCACCGGAGAGAAGGAGAACGGCGCGTGGTCTCCGCATAGTCGACCCAGTGTATCCCCATCGACCTGGACGAAGACACCTAACGGCTGGGAGGTGCTGCATCTCCTCGGCTACGGCGGCCGCGCGCACGGCCTCGTACTGGGCGATCTCGTGCGCGACGCTCGGCGGCATCTTCGGCAGCGGCTCGCGGGCATGGGCGCTGCAGCCAATCTACGAGTGCATCTGGCCGAGTGGCATGGCCTGGCGCGTCGGGATATCCGCGCTAATAATCGTCGACGCCCTCGCGGCGGGGCGTGGCGAAGGGCACGGCTGAGGAAGCGGTGGTTCCGCCGGCGATCTAGCTCTCGGCAATGGAGCAGCGATCGGATACCTGTGCGAGGCGACACGAGCTATCGCTCGGCGTTATGGGCAGCGCGGGAGGCGAAGCGTATATTGGGGAATCACACACGATTCTATACAGGTCCTAACAATGTAAATTGGACGACAGCATGGACGTTCCGGCGCACTACCAGCTTATTCATAACGGCTTCTGGGGAATTCTCGACTCGACGCTACCCTATGGCGTGGCGGAATGCCTGCCATCGGCCGCTATGATGTTTCGAGAGAGCGTGCATTTCGCTGAATTGGCGCTCGACGTTCACGCGAAAGCAGAGTTTCAGGAGCGTGTGAACTAGCACGTGAGTGCACATGTATCCTCCTTCGTCGCCGTCTTCGACGCGGCCGAGATGGACGTGCACAATCAGAGGCCGGATCGCCCTTTTTGTGAGTCGTCGGTTGGGAGGGAGAAAGTCGCCGGGGCCAGGTCCACGATCGCGAAATACGTGGACCCGCTCAACGCTAACCATTTTTACCGAGTGCTGCGACACCTTCGAGTTCACTTTGGACGCCCGCTACTGGTCCTCGATAGCCGCGGCTTCCTACGTGAAAGAATAGTTCATGGAGAATCGCTCGGGCAATCCTGGTTCATCCGAACGATCCAGCCGGATGAGTACCGTCTCTTAGACCAGATGCCGGCAAAGCAGCGGCGTAGTGACAGTGAGATTGATTCCTACAACGAGTACCTTGAACGTGACTCCATCATCGACGTATTTGGCCGGATGCTCAGTCTTCTGAGGATGGCAATGTGCGACGCCGCGGAGTACGTTAGGTAGACCGCTTCACTCTGTTCGAGCGGACGGCTGGCTCGGACGGGGCCGCGGACGCTCAATGTGCGCGTTTGCCGCAAGACGCAGATCAGCAAGGCCAGGCACGCGCCATGCGGTACTCACGAATGCCATGCGCACCGTCGGCTTTGGCCGTAGTCCGCCGCACACCCCCGTGTGTCACAACACCGAACCCCAATCCGCGCGCGGGAAGGCCCGGATTAAGGTCGGCTCCACATTAGTTCTTCTTTGCCGCCTGGACGATGACGCCCGCCGCCAGCAGGCGCTGGATCTCCGCCTCCGCCACGCCGGCGGTGCGCAGCACCTCGACCGTGTGCTCGCCGATCTCGGGCGCGAAGGTCGCCGGTACCTTTTGCTGCCCGTCGATCTGGATGGGGCTCGACACCGTGAAGGCGGCGCCCGCGCGCGGGTCGTCCATCGGCACCAGCGCGCCGCTCGCCCGCATCTGCTCGTCGTGCGGGATGTCGTCGAGGGTCCCCACCACGCCGAAGGCGACGCCCGTCGTCTCGAGGAGGTGACGCCACTCGTCCCAGTCGCGTGCGGCGAAGACGTCGTCGAGGACCGCGGTGAGCGCGCGCGCGTTCTGGCGCCGGTGCGCGGTCTCGGCGAAGCGCGGATCCGTCGTGAGGTCCGCGCGGCCGATGCCCTTGGCGAACGCCGGCCAGTGCCGCTCGTCGCCCGTGATCGTGAGCATGAACCAGCGGCCATCGCGGCAGCGGTACATGTTCGCGAGCGCGCTCACCGCGTCCTCGCGCGGCGGGCGCACCTCGGTGCGCGTGCCGCAGAGGATGCCTTGCACTGGGATGGCGTTCATCCAGAGCCCGTTCGCCATCAGCGACGTGGAGACCGCGGTACCGCGCCCGGTGCGCTCGCGATGGTAGAGACCCGCCATGATGGCGGCGAACAGCGACATGCCGGTGGGATGGTCACCCATGCCGGGCAGCGAGCGCGCGGGCGGCACGTCCGGTGACGCGCGCACGAGATCCATGAGGCCCGTGCGCGCCCACAGCGCGATGCTATCGAAGCCGGGCTTGCTCGCCTCGTCGCCGGTCTCGCCGTACGCGGAGATCGAGGCGTAGACCAGCCGTTCGTTGAGGGGCGCGAGGTCTTCGTAGCGCACGCGCAGGCGGGCGCGGCTGTCGAGAGGGGCGTTGGTGACGAAGACGTCGGCGTCGCGCACGAGCCGGTGCAGTAGCGCCTGCCCGTCCTTTGCACGCAGGTCGATGGCGACGCTGCGCTTGCTGCGGTTGTCGACGATCCACGGATAGTTGTAAGCGCTGGCCGGATAGCCGGCGCCCCGCACTCGATAGATGTCGCCGGTGGGCGGCTCCACCTTGATGACGTCGGCGCCGAAGTCCGCCATCACGGTGGCGGCCACCGGCCCCGCGATGAAGTTGGCGGCGTCGATGACCCTGATGCCGTCGAGGAGGTTAGCCACGCAGCACCCCGCGCCGCGCGAGGTTCGCCATGAGGGCGCCGGTGCCGAAGGTCCACGGCTCGGCGTCCTCGCAGTGCACGACCTCGTTGACGAGCGTGCCGATCTCCGGGGCTGCGATCGTCACCACGTCGCCGACCTTGTGGGTGAATCCGCTGCCGGGCGCGCCGCGGTCGTCCAGCGGCGTGAACATGGTGCCGATGTAGAGGACGACGCCGTCCGGATACTGGTGCGTGCGGCTGTGAAGCTGCGACGCGAGATCGGCGCGCTCGTCAACGAGGTCGTGCACTGCGAGGACGCCGAGCCGTGGACGTTCGTCACCGGCGCCCTCATGGCAAACCTCGCCCGGCGCGGGGTGCTGCGTGGCTGACCTCCTCGCGGGCATCAAGGTCATCGACGCCGCCA
>JBKKCN010000019.1:0-3180 GCA_046712525.1 Candidatus Rokuibacteriota bacterium | reverse complement strand
GGGGGGGGGGGGGGGGGCCGGCCCTCGCCGGGCGGGGCCCCGCCCCCCCCCGCGACCGGGGGGGGCTTGGGGGGCCCTTCCCGGCCCCCCATCAACTAGAAGTGGAAGTGCACCCCCAGCCCCAGGTACTCCACCTTCTCGCGATAGAACTGGCCGTTCGGCGAGTTGCCGCGGAAGTACTCCAGCAGAAGCTGGAAATTCCGCCCCGGGATCACCCCTTCGAACTGCAGGCCCGCGCGCGCGGACACGTCTGCGCGCCACCCGTTCTCCTCGCGGTTCTGGATGTCGATGGCGGCGATGGGGCGCACGCGGGCCGTGGGCCCCGGCCAGGGGCTGCGGAACTCCAACCCGTACTGCACGGACCACGGATCGAGGTCGGCCGGCTCCTGATCGAACAGATAGCCGCCGCCGGCGTAGATGCGGAACATGTCGAGGAAGTGGTACGAGAGCTTGAGATCGACCTGCTCGTAGCTCAGGTTCACACGGTTGGTGTTGGTGTCACGCAAGAGGAACTCGTCGCCGAGGTGGCTGCTCTGGTGGAAGAGTCGCGCCATGGCGGAGAAGTCCCGATACTTGTACGTGTTGAACAGGCCCACGAAGTAATCGGCGTTGACGAGGTCCTTCGACTCCGCGGCGAGATCGAAGACGGCGAACACGCCCGCCTGTAGGCCCGCCTCCCAGTAGCCGGGACCGAGGCGGGTGCGATAGCCCGTGATCGTCTCGCCGAAGCTCACCGACCCCACGTTCTCGAGCCCGCGCCCCGAGACGTACTGCTGGTAGGAGGCGCCGAAGTGTGGCCAGCGGGGGTCGGCAATGAGCGGAGCGAAGAGCGTGCCGCCGGGGAACCAGCCGCTGTCGAGCACCTCGAGCACCCTCGGTTTCGGTGCGTCCGCGGCGGGCTTCGTGGGCAGCGGGGGGGCCACCGCGCCCGCCTCCACCACGTCCACGCGTACGGCGCCTCGGATGCGGGAGAGCGCGCTCACCACGCGCGCGCGGTCGGCGCCCGCGAGATCGCCGGCGCCGATGATGATCACCCCGTTCTGTACGCGCAACGACGGAGCCGTGATCCTGAACTCGCGCTCGAGGAGGGCGGCGGCGTAGCCCTCGACGTAGGCATCGTCGCCGGGCAGCGCCCACACGCAGGTTGGCAGCAGGACGGCCAACGACACGATGACGAGGAGGCGGGCAAGGTTGTTCATGCCACGATCTTACGGGAGCGCCCCCGCCGCGCTTCTGGAATAATGTGGAGTCATGATCGACCCCATCACCGTCTCCGTCCTCACCCACCGCTTCTCCGCCATCGTGGAAGAGATGGGGGAGGCGATGCTGCGTACCGCCTACTCCCAAATCCTCAATTCCAGCCGGGACTTCTCCACGGCCATCTGCGACAGCCAGGCGCGTCTGGTGGCGCAGGCCGAGCACGTGCCGATTCACGTGGGGGCCATCCCGTGGGCGGTGGAATCGGTGCGCGACGCGTTCGCCGGCCGCATCCATCCGGGCGACGTGTTCCTGCTCAACGATCCGTACCACGGCAACAATCACCTGCCCGACCTCACGGCCTTCGTGCCCGTCTTCGTCGACGACGAGCTCGCCTTCTGGTCGATCAACCGCGCGCATCAGAGCGACATCGGCGGCTCCACCCACGGCGCCTACAACCCGGGAGCGACGGAGATCTGGCAGGAGGGACTGCGCATCACGCCCCTGAAGCTCTACGACAAGGGTGAGCTGCGCGACGACGTGCTGAAGATGATCACCACCAACGTGCGCCACCCGCACGACTTCATGGGCGACCTGCGCGCCATGATCGGCTCCGCGCGGGTCGGCGAGCGGCGCCTGCTCACGCTGTGCGAGGAATACGGCGCCAAGACGGTGATGGCGGCGGTGGACGAGATCCTCGACGGGGCGGAAAAACAGACCCGCGCCGTCATCCGGGAGTGGAAGGACGGCGTCTACAAGGGCGAGGCAATCCTGGACGACGACGGTCACGGCATCGAGGACGTGCACATCCGCGCCACCGTCACCAAGAAGGGTGACGGCCTCACCGTCGATCTCACCGACTCGCACACGCAGGTCATCGGCTTCATCAACTCGTCGCTGCCGAACACGATGTCGGCCGTGCACATGGCGCTCGCGTACCTCATCGATCCGCGTACGCCCAAGAACGCGGGCACCTTCCGCGCCGTGAAGGTGATCCTCAAGCAGGGCACGGTGGTATGGCCGTATCCGCCCGCGCCCGTCACCCTCGCTACCAACCATTGCGCGCAGGAAGTGGCGGAGGCCGTCATCAAGGCGCTCGCCAAGGCGTGTCCGCGCCGGGTGCTCGCGGGCTGGTCGCGGCGCTTTCGCATCGCCATCAAGGGCGTCAACCCGCGCACGAAGCGGCCGTTCATCTGGCACATGTTCCACGCGCGCGGCGGCGGCGGCGCCTCCGTGGCGGGCGACGGCTGGGAGACGGCGGGTGAGGGCCAGGCGGCGGGCGGCATCAAGTTCGGCTCCATCGAGGTGGCGGAGGTGCGCTTTCCCCTCACCTTCGAGCATCACGAGTTCCGCCCCAACTCCGGCGGCGACGGCCAGCACCGCGGCGGCGTCGGTTCCGTGCTGCGCCTGCGCATCGACACGAAGGAAGCTGGCGTCGCCAACACCGCGGGCGACGGCGTGCGCTATCCGTCGTACGGCATCCTGGGTGGCAAAGATGGGCTGCCGCATCGCTACCGTCTGCAGTCCAGGGGCAGAACAGACCGGGTGCTGAAGACCAAGGAGGTCGGGGTGCCCGTGCGGCCCGGCGACGTCTTCTTCGTGGAATCGGCGGGTGGAGGCGGTTATGGGCCTCCTGCTAAGCGCGCGAAGGCGGCCCGGGCGAAAGATCGCGAGAACGGCCTCATCACCTAGCGCGTGGCATCGCGGTTGCAACGATTTCGCCCATGCGAAACCTCACGTCCGCTCTCAAGGTCGGTTTCTCGGTCGTCGTGTTTGTCGCGTTCGCTACGGTGGGTCAGGCAGGTGAGCCGACGGACCAGCTCAAAACCCAGGTCGACGAGGTCCTGAAAGTCCTTGGAAATCCGGCGCTGCGGACGCCGGACAAAATCGAGGAGCGCCGCGACGTCATCCGAAAGGTCGCCATCCAGATCTTCGACTTCGAGGAGACCGCCAAGCGCGCGCTCGGCCCGCACTGGGCGGCGC
>JBKKCN010000018.1:0-6854 GCA_046712525.1 Candidatus Rokuibacteriota bacterium | reverse complement strand
GCTCTCTGCCTCGTCGCTGCGCTCTCCATCGGGGGCCCCGTCCCTCGCTCCTGGCCGCTGCGCCAACGGGACCGGTCTGGACGCGTCTTCCCGGCGGTCTTTCGAGCCACGCTCAGAGCGTCTGTGGGCAGAGGGTTGCACAGGGGTCGCCAAGGTTACGAACGGCGTGCGTACTTTCTGCAAACGGTGGGCGGTCGGGGCGGCGGGGCGGTGATTAACCCGGTGAATTTCCCACAACACCTGAAGTTGTACCCATCCAGGCGATTTCGGCATCGGAGTTGCGTAAGGGAACCTTGTGACCAAGTCCAGTGATATACCGATGCACCTGCCGATGGCCTATCAGACGACTTACGCGCCCATGCTCGGACACAGCCCACGGATGAGAGCGGTGCGCCAGAGCATCGAGCAGGTGGCGGACACGGACGCCACCGTGCTCATTCTCGGCGAGAGCGGCGTCGGCAAGGAGATCGTCGCCAAGGCTCTGCACGCCGCCTCGCCACGCGGGGCGCGGCCCTTCGTCAAGGTGAATTGCGCGGCACTGCCGAGCGAGCTGCTGGAATCCGAGCTCTTCGGCCATGAAAAGGGCGCCTTCACCGGCGCCTATCGCCGCAAGATGGGCAAGTTCGAGCTCGCCCACGGTGGCACCATCTGCCTGGACGAGATCGGCGACATGCCGATCGCGCTGCAGGCCAAGCTCCTCCAGATCCTTCAAGACCACGAGTTCACGCGCGTCGGCGGCTCCTCCGTCCTGCGTGTCGACGTTCGCGTCATCGCCGCCACCAACCGCAATCTGGAATCGGCCGTGCGCAGCGGACAGTTTCGGGAGGACCTCTACTACCGGCTCAAGGTCGTGACGCTCCAGGTGCCGCCGCTGCGCGAGCGCAAAGAAGAGATCCCCATCCTCGCCCGTACGTTCGTGCGCCGCTTCAACGAGGAGAACGGCCGCCAGGTGACGTTGAGCGCGGAGAGCCTGCGCCTGCTCGGCGAGTATTCGTGGCCGGGCAACATCCGCGAGCTCGAGAACATGATGAAGCGCGTGGTGGTGCTCGAGAGCGAGGAGCTCATCGCGGAAGAGCTGCACAGCCTGATGAATGATCCCGAGGTCGAGCCGGAACCGACGCCTCCGCCGCCGGTTCCGATGGCGGTCGTGACCGAGCTCGAGGCGCCCGTGACCCTGCGCGAGCTCGCGCGACGGGCGGCGCTCGACGCGCAGCGGATTGCGATCCGCAACGTCCTCGAGCGCGTGCACTGGAATCGCGCCGAGGCCGCGCGCGTCCTGCACATCAGCTACAAGGCGCTGCTGTACAAGATCGACCAGTGCGGCCTGGGCCGAAAGCGCCCACGGCACGCAGCCGAGGTCGCCGAGGCAGAGCGCGAAGCGTCTTGATGTACATGGGGGGCCTCGACGGTCCCCCAAGTCCCCCAGCGGCGCGCGCTCGTTTCGGGTTCGGTTACGCCGCCGTTGGTACCGCGCGCAGGGAGTCGAAGTAGGCCACCGTGCGGGCGAGACCTTCGTCGAAGCCGACGCGGGGTGAGTAGGCGAGCAGACGGCCGGCCTTGCTGATGTCGGCGAGCGAGTGGGGCACGTCGCCTGGACGGGCGGGCGTATGGCGGCGCTCGATGGGGTGACCGACGATCGCCTCGAGCTTGTCGAGCATGTCGAGCAGGCTGATGCGCGCGCCACAGCCGACGTTGAAGACGTGGCCGCCGGCGCCCGACGCCGTGGCGGCGAGCAGGTTCGCGTCCACCACGTTGTCCACGTGGGTGAAGTCACGGGACTGGTTGCCGTCACCGTGCACTTCCACGGCGCTGCCGGCGAGGGCGGCGAAGATGAAGTTCGGAATGACGGCGGCGTACGTGGAGGCCGCGTCCTGGCGCTCCCCGAACACGTTGAAGTAGCGCAGACCGACCGTCTGCACGCCGTAGATCCGGTGCCACACGGACCCGTAATGCTCCCCGGCGGCCTTCGAGACGCCGTAGGGCGAGATTGGCTCCACGGGCTGGTCCTCGCGCTTGGGGAGCGTGGGACGCTCACCGTACACGGACGAGGACGAGGCGTACACGACGCGACGCACGCCCACACGCCGCGCCGCTTCGAAGATGTTCAAGGTTCCGGTGACGTTCACGGCGTGCGTGCTCATGGGGTCGGCAATGGACTGCGGCACCGAGCGCATCGCGGCCTGATGGAAGATGACGCTCACCCCGCGGGCGGCGCGCTCCACGGTGGCAAGATCGCGGATGTCTCCCCGCACGATCTCGAGCCCGCTGCCATCGAAGCCTCGCAGGTTGGCCATGCGGCCCGTCGAGAAATCGTCCAGCACGCGCACCACGCCCCCGCGACCGGCGGCGTCGTGCAGCAGGCGCTCCACGATGTGCGAGCCGATGAAGCCGGCGCCGCCCGTGACGAGATAGCGCGCGCCGCTCACGACCGCGTCTCCGCGGCCACCGCGCGTCCATACGCGTCGTCGACACGGACGACGTCGTCCAGCTCGGGCGTTGACACTTCGATGATGTCGCAATCTTCAACCGCAATCATACGGTGGAGCCTCCCTACCGGAATGTGATGGGCTTCGCCCGGTTCGAGCCAATGTTCGCGGAGTGTCCCCGCCTCGTCTTCGAGCAGCAGAATGAGACGGCCCCCGTACAGCAGGATCGTTTCCTCCTTGCGCTCGTGATACTGCAGCGAGAGCTGGTGACCCCGGTTCACGTGGAGCACCTTCCCTGCATAGCGCCCCGTGATCGCCCACAGGTCTTCGTAGCCCCAGGGCTTGGGTGTCCGAACGACGCCTCTGTCGGTCATGGAGTGTGGCATCGCCGTAGTGAGTATGCAAGGAGGCTGCCGAAGAGCGGAAAGGGGCATATCGAGCGGCGAAGACCGACTCAGCGGCCTGCGGGGCCGGACACTTGTACCGTGGCGGGGACTTCTGGGAAGGCTACTTCAGCCCCCGTCAGTGCCGAGGAGCCGGCGGGCGTCCGCCCGCACCTGCTCCAGGACCTCGCGCACGGGCACGGACTTCTCCCGGGCGACGCGGGCGACGTCGGCAAACTCCGGCGTAACCGTCACCACGCGCCCCGCCAGCCGCGACACCTTGAAGGGCAGCGAGCCGTACGAGGTCGTGAGCGTCACCATCTCACGCGGCAGGATCTGCCGCTCACGGGTGGACCAGCGCACGCCGATCGTGCTCGATTCCTCGAAGAGGACCCGCGACACCGCGTCCACGAGCTCGGGCGGACACAGGGCGGTGAGCACGGTCCCGGGCCGGCTGCGCTTCATGATGACGGGGGTCAGGAAGACGTCCACGGCGCCCACCGCCAGCAGCCGCTCCATGAGGGGCTCGTAGAGCTGCGGCGACATGTCGTCGATGGTGGTCTCGATCTGCGTGATGGTGTCGCCTGCCGTCGCGGGCGGCGCCGTCCGCTCGCCGACGAAACAGCGGAGCACGTTGGCCGTGTCGGGCAGATCGCGCGTGCCGGCGCCGTAACCGACGGCGCTCACCGTCATGGCCGGCATCCGGCCCAGCGCCTGGGCGAGCGTGGTGATGATGGCCGCCCCCGTGGGAGTCACCAGCTCGCCGGCGACGCCTGTGTCCACCACCGGGAATCCGCGCAGCAGCTCCACGGTGCCCGGCGCCGGGATCGGGATACGGCCGTGGGCCGACTGCACGAACCCGCTGCCGATGGGAAGCGCGGACGCCGACACGCTGCCGGCGCCGAGCAGGGAGAGGGCCACCGCGGCCCCCGTGATGTCGATGATGGCGTCCACTGCGCCCACCTCGTGGAAGTGGACCTCCTCGCGGCTGGTCCCGTGCACGCGGGCTTCCGCGTCCGCGAGGCGCGTGAAGATCCGCTGCGCCTGCTCCTTGACGGACTCCGTGAGCGTGCTGTGGCGCAGGATGCCGACGATGTCACCGAGGTGGCGGTGGCCGTGATGGGCGCCCGCATCGACCTCGACGTCGACCTTGGTGGCCCGGAAGGCTCCCCGCCTCACCTCGCGCGCGGTGATCTCCCAGCCCGGCAGCGCGAGCTTTCTCAGCTCCGTCCGCAGCATGTCGAGGGAGACGCCCGCGTCCACGAGCGCGCCGAGAATCATGTCGCCGGAAGCGCCGCTCGGACAGTCGAAATGGACCGCACGCACGGCGGGGCCGCTCAGCGGATCTTGGCGACGAGGTGGTTGATCTGGCTCGCCTGGTGCGCAGCGCCGTAGCCGTTGTCGATGTTCACCACCGACACTCCCGGCGCACACGAGTTCATCATGGCGAGGAGGGCGGCGAGGCCGTCGAAGGAGGCGCCGTAGCCGATGCTCGTGGGCACCGCGATCACCGGGCGATCGACGAGCCCGGCGATGACGCTCGGCAGCGCGCCTTCCATGCCCGCCACCGCGATGATCGCGTTCGCCTCCGCGAGCAGCTCGCGGTGTGCGAGGAGCCGGTGCAGGCCGGCGACGCCACAGTCGTTCGCGCGCTCCACGCGATTGCCGAGCGCCTCCGCTACCAGCACGGCCTCGTCCGCGACCGGCTCATCGGCGGTCCCCGCCGCCGCCACCACGATGAGCCCTATGCCCTCCACTCTTTCCGGCCGCACGATGAGCAGCCGCGCGCGCGCCTCGTACCGGTACGGCACGCCGCAGGCGGCCACCGCGGCCGCCACCCGCTCGTCGGCACGCGTGGCGAGGACGTTGGGATGCTCGGCGGCGAGGCAGCACACGATGGCGACCACCTGCTCCGGCGTCTTGCCGGGACAGAACACCGCCTCCGGCGCGCCGCCACGCAGGCTGCGATGCAGGTCGACCTTCGCGAAGCCGAGATCGGCGTACGGCAGGGAGCGCAGCCGCTCGAGCGCGGCGTCGGGATCGACCCGGCCCGCGCTCACCTCGCCGAGCAGGAACTTCAGACGTTCGCTATCCATGGTGCGCGCGCGAGAGGCCGAGAAGCCGGTTGGCGCTTCCCGACTGAAAGCCGTCGAGGTCGAGGGTGACGTACACATAGCCGAGGGCGCGCAGCCGCGTCACGAGGATCTCGTGCCGGCCCTCCTCCCACAAGCGCGGCATCTCCTCGCGCGCGATCTCGACGCGCGCGAGCCGCTCGTGGTGACGGACACGGAAGGTGCGGAAGCCGAGGGAGCGCACGACCTCCTCCGCGGCGTCGATCTGCCGCAGCTTGTCCGCGGTGATGCGGTCGCCGTACTGGAACCGGGACGACAGGCACGCGAAGGCGGGCTTGTCCCACGTGGGCAGGCCGAGCGCTTGGGAGAGGGCGCGGATCTCCGCCTTGGTGAGCCCGGCGTCGATCATCGGCGCGTGTACGCCGCGCTGTCGCGCCGACTGCATTCCCGGCCGGTGGTCACCGAGGTCGTCGACGTTGGCGCCGTACACGAGCGCGCGGCACCCCTCACGCTCGGCGATGGGCGCCAGGTGCGTGAAGAGCTCTTCCTTGCAGAAGAAGCACCGGTTGGCTCCGTTCTTCGCGTACTCCGGATTCGCCAGCTCATCCGTGCGCACCACGACATGCCGCAGCCCGATGAGTGCGGCGAGTCGTCGCGCTTCCTGAAGCTCACCCGACGGGTACGTCTCGGAGTCCGCCGTGACGAGCACCGCCCGCTCGCCGAGCGCGTCCTTGGCGGCACGCGCGAGGAGCGTGGAGTCGACGCCGCCCGAGAACGCCACCACCACGCTCTCGAGATCGCGCAGGAGCTCGAGGAGCCGCGCGTACTTGGTATCCAGCGCGGCATCGCCGGTCATACGAGTAGCGCTCCCGCCAGGTCCGCCAGCGGCGTCATCGGGCGCGCGCCCACGTGCGCGATGGCCTCGGCGGCCGCCAGCGCGCCGAGCCGGCCACACGTGGGCAGACTCAGGCCGCGGCTCAGGCCGAGCATGAAGCCGGCGGCGTACAGATCCCCGGCGCCGGTGGTGTCGACCACCGTGTCCACGGCGTGCGCGGCCACCACGTGGACCTCGTCGCCGGCCACGATGACGGAGCCGCGCTCGCTGCGCGTGAGCGCCGCCACCTCGCAGTGGCGCCGCACCTGCGGCACTGCCGCGTCGAAGTCGCGCGCCTGGTAGAGCGAGCAGATCTCGACTTCGTTGGCGAACAGGATGTCCACGTGGCGCTCCACGAGGTCGAGGAAGGCCTCACGATGACGGTCGACACAGAAAGGGTCGGAGAGCGTGAGGGCCACCTTGCGGCCCGCCGCGTGCGCGACGGCCGCCGCCGTGCGGAAGGCCTCCTGAGCCTCGGGCGGATCGAACAGGTACCCTTCGAGATAGATGATGCCGGCGCGCTCGATCACCCGCTTGTCGACGTCGGCGGGCCCGAGGTGCACCGAGGCGCCGAGGAAGGTGCCCATGGTCCGCTGCGCGTCGGGTGTCACCATGATGAGGCAGCGGCCGGTGGGCGGCCCGCTCGTGGCCATCGGCGTGGCGTAGCCGACGCCTGTTGCGCGCAGGTCGTGGCTGAAGACCTCGCCGAGCTGGTCGTCGCGCACCTTGCCCACGTAGTGCGCGCGACCGCCGAGTGACGCCACGCCCACGATCGTGTTGGCGGCGGAGCCGCCCGAGATCTCCATGCCCGGTCCCATGGCCGCATAGAGCTCACGCGCACGCGGCGCGTCGATGAGGAGCATGGTGCCCTTGACGAGGCCCTGCCCGCGCAGGAAGTCGTCCGTCGCGTGGCTGAGCACGTCGACGAGCGCGTTGCCGATACCGAGGACGTCGATGTCCGCGCGGCCCGGGCGCTCAGCCACTCTTCGCCCGTTTCGGCTGCGAGGCGTGGGCCTTCGGCGACTTGTTGGCGCTCATCGGAAAGTATTTGCCGATGAGCAGGTCGAGGCGCCGGCGCGTGGCATGGGGGAAAGCGGCC
>JBKKCN010000017.1:0-8040 GCA_046712525.1 Candidatus Rokuibacteriota bacterium | reverse complement strand
GGAACGGCAGCTATACGCGGAGGTGGCTCTTGTGGGGGGGCCGGCGGCACGGGGGCGGGGACGCCCCGCGCCGATGCCGCCGGCTGGCTCTCCACCGCGACGGGCGCCGGAGCGTCCGTGCGCGGCGTGAGCACGGCCACCGCAACGAGGTTCACCGCCGCCGTCAGCGCGCACGTCGTGATAACGATAGCGCGGGCGGGGCGGGTGCTCGACACGGCGTCCGTCGTGCTTACGCGGCAGGCCGCTTGCGGTACTCCGGCCGGTAGATCTGCTCGCCGCGGTAGTTGGTCCATTCACGCTCGAAGTATTCCGCGTCCTCGTCACTGCGCGGGTGCACACCCATCACGATGCCGCCCTCGCGGATGCCCGAGTCGTAGTGCTTCGCGCGGTCCTCGGGGATGCCGGCGCCGATGAGCCCGCCGAGCAGTCCGCCCGCCACGCCGCCGCCCGCCGCTCCCGTGAGCGCTGCCGCCAGCGGGCCCATGGCGAGGAGGCCGATGCCGGGGAGCGCGATGACGCCCGCCGCCGCGAGCCCCAACAGGACCGCGCCGAGGCCGCCGCCGATGAGGGCGCCGGTGCCCGCCCCTTCCGCGGCCTTGTCGCCGAGGCCGGTGGCAGGGGTGTTTTCGCCGAAGTGCCGCTTCCGGGTGTCATCGGACATGAGCAGGCTCACATCGTCTTTGCCGTAACCGCGCCCACTCATCGACCCCCAGGCCTTCTCGGCGCTGTCGCGGTCCCTGAACATGCCGGTCATGATGTGCTTGCGCTCGGATTCCATCTTTTACTCCTCCTTATTCATGCTCTACCGCCGGGAGGAATTGTCGCAATCAAGGTGCCAGCGACTGTCCCCCTGGCCACTCCGGTTGCCCGGACGCAGCCGCTGCGGTAGCATGCGGTTCCCCACCGTTGTTCGCGCACCATCGGTCTCCAAAGGAGGAGAGCATGGACAGGCGTCTCAGAGTTCTCGCGGATCAGCTCGCCGGCGGTGTCATCGCGCGGCGTGAATTTCTTCGCGCAGCAGCCGTCATCACCGGCGGCACTGCGGCCGGACTCCACGTGCTCGGCCGGATGGCGAGCGCGCAGGGCAAGCCCAAGCTGCGCGTGTGGCTCTTCAAGAGCTTCGTGACGGCGGGCAACGACGTCCTCGCCAAGCACGTCGAAGAGTGGTCAAAGGAGAAGAACGTCGAGGTCGAGATGGACTGGGCGACCTTCGGGGATCGCGAGCAGAAGTTCGTGGCCGCCATCGAGGCCGGCAACCCACCGGACATCGCCGAGATGAACATCCTCGGCCCCATGCGCTACAAGGCGGCGCTGCGCGACGTGTCCAAGCTCACAGGGGACATCGCGAAGGCCAAGGGCGGCATGCTGCCCTTCGCCGAGCAGGCGACCACGATCGAGGGCAAGTCTTACGGGGTGCCGCGCCACGCCATGATCAGCGCCTTCTTCATCCGCAAGGACATCATGGAGGCCAAGGGACTCAAGCCGCCCACGGTCTACGATCCTGACGTCGTGGAGTTCGCCCGCAAGGCGCAGGATCCGTCGAAAGACCTGTTCGGGCTCGGCCAGACGTTGAACCGCTCCGACGACGGCAACGGCTTCATGCAGGCCCTCCTCTGGGACTACGGCGGAAGCGTGTGGGACAAGGACGGCAAGCCCGCCCTCGGCACCACGTACCTGAAGCAGAACCTCGCGGCGCTGCAGTTCGCCATCGACACCATCCAGAAGCACAAGATCCAGCCGCCCGGCGTGATGGGCTGGACCGACGTCCACAACAACGAGGCGTACATGGCGGGCAAGCTGGTGACCACGAACAACGGCGCCAGCCTCTACTACGCCATGGTCAACAAGAAGCACGAGCTGGCCTCCAAGACCCTGCTCGTGCAGACGCCGGGTGGCCCGGCGGGGGCCTTCAACGGCGCGAGCTGCTACAACTGGTGCATCTTCAAGCAGTCCAAGCACGCCGACATGGCCGAGGACCTCGTGCGCTACATGGAGGACGAAAAGCGCTTCGCCGAGTACATGCAGGTCTCGGTGGGCCAGGCGGGGCCGGTCTACAAGGGCCGCGTCGATCACCCGTACTGGAAGTCCGACCCGAACTTCGACGCCATCGTGAAGAACATCATGCGCAGCGTGCCGTCCGGCTATCCCGGCCCCATCACGCCGGCGGCGGTCGAGGTGCAGGCGCAGTACATCCTCCCCGACATGGCGGGCCGCGTCGTGTCGGCCGGCCTCTCGCCGGAGGCCGCGCTGAAGGAAGCCCACGCGCGGGTCGAGCAGATTCACAAGATCCGCAGCCGGACGTAGGACACTCCGCCGGTGGCGATTTCCTCCGCGCGCCTGCCGGTGACGCTGGAGCCGCGGCGGGTCGGGGCCAAGCGCTGGCTTGGCCCCGACTACCGTCTCGGCTTCGTGTTCGTCGGGCCCATCGTCCTCCTCGTCCTCGCACTCATCGCCTATCCGTTCTGCTACGCCATCTACCTGAGCCTGACCCAGAAATACGTCGGTATGCCCCCCATCTTCGTCGGACTCGAGAACTACGTGCGGCTGGCCTCCGACGGCTTCTTCCAGCGCGCCGTGGCCAACAGCTTCACCTTCACCTTCGCCTCGGTGGCCGCCAAGCTGGTGCTGGGCGTGGGCATGGCGCTCGTGTTGACCTCGAAGATCCGTTTCCGCTCCTTCTGGACGGGCGTGCTGCTCGTGCCCTGGGTGGCGCCCACCGTGGTCTCCGCGCTGAACTTCCTGTGGATCTACGACTATAGCCTTGGCGTGCTGAACTACCTGCTGGTGCGCGTGTTCGGCGTCCTGCCGCAGGGTGTGGGCTGGCTGAGCGAGCCCGGCACCGCCATGGCGTCGGTCATCGCCGTCAACGTCTGGCGCGGCTTTCCGTTCTTCGGCATCAGCTTCCTGGCCGGCATGAAGGGCATTCCCGGCGAGCTGTACGAAGCGGCCGCCGTCGACGGCGCCAACGCGCTGCAGCGCTTCCGACACGTGACCATTCCGGGCATCCGAAACATCCTGATCATCGTCATCCTGTTGTCGACGATCTGGACCTTCAACGACTTCGCCATCGTCTACATCCTGACCAAGGGCGGCCCCGGCGGCTCGACGATGGTCCTGCCCGTCTTCACCTACGAGATGGCGTTCGGCGCCCAGCGCCTCGGCGAGGCAATCGCCGCCGCCCTCTACATGCTGCCGCCGCTGGCGTTCGTGATCGTCGTGCTCGCCCGCTACATGCGCCGGGGCCGCGCGCGATGACGCCCCCGGTGCCGAGGCCGGGCTCGCGAGCGCGCAGCCAGGCGAACATCGAGCGGCTGCAGGCGGGCGTGTCGTACGCGATCCTGATCACGATGCTCGTGTTCGTGCTGTTCCCGTTCTACTGGATGACCATCACGTCCTTCAAGGGCGAGCTGCAGATGCGGAGCCTGACGTCGATGTTCTGGCCGATCCCCTTCGTGTGGGAGAACTACGAGCACCTGCTGGGCAAGACGGAGTTCGTGACCTGGTACCGCAACAGCATCGTGGTCTCGGTGTCCAGCACGCTGCTCGCGACCGCCATCGGGACCATCGGCGCCTACGCGCTCGCACGCCTACGCTTCCTGGGGCGCGCGTTCATGGCGAGCGCCGTGCTGATCACCTACCTGGTGCCGCCGTCCATCCTGTTCATCCCGCTCTACGCCCAGGTGCGCAACCTCGGTCTCGCCGACAGCCTCGCCGGTCTCATCGTCGTCTACCCGTCGTTCACGGTGCCCTTCGTCACCTGGCTGCTCATGGGCTACTTCGAGTCCATCCCCGAGGAGCTGGAGGAGGCGGCGATGATCGACGGCGCCACGCGCTTCGGCGCCTTCCGCCGGGTGGTCCTGCCGCTGGCCGCTCCCGGCCTGCTCGCGGCCGCGCTGTACGCCTTCACCCAGTGCTGGAACGAGTTCCTCTACGCCCTCGTGTTCATCACCAACGTCAAGCTGCGCACGCTGCCCGTCGGCCTCTCGGGCTTCATCACCGGCGACGTGTACGGCTGGGGCTATCTCATGGCGGGCGCCGTGCTCACGACCCTGCCCGTGATCGCCGCCTACATCTACTTGCAGAAGTACATGGTCGAGGGGCTGACTGCCGGCAGTGTGAAAGGGTAGTCAGGCTTCGTTTGACAATGTGGCCTCGATCGGACAGTATTGTGGCCACAATAGATTGTGACGACCGTGGGCATCCGGGAACTCAAGAACAGGCTCAGCGAATTTCTCGGTCGCGTGAAGACGGGCGAACGCGTGTTTGTGACCGATCGCGGCCGGCCCATCGCGGTCATCTCGCCACCAGCGGACGCCGAAGGCGACAACCGAATCGACGCCATGGTGCGTGAAGGCGTCGCGCGCTGGACAGGCGGCAAGCCGCGAGGGTCGGCCCGCCCCACCCGGATGCGAGGGGCCTCGATGGCGAGAGCGGTCATCGAGGGCAGGCGGTGACGCTGTACCTCGATACGAGCGCTCTCGTGAAGCTCTACGTCGAAGAGGACGGCTCCGGGCTCGTTCGCGACAGTGTGAGGCGTTCGCGGTTCGTATCGACGTCCGCCATTGCCTATGTCGAAGCCCGCGCGGCGTTCGCACGCAGGCGTGGGGAGCGACGCCTGTCGCGGCCGGTGCACCGCCGCCTCGTCGAGACGCTCGACGCCGATTGGCCGCGATACATGCTGCTCGACGTGACGGAGACGATCATTCGTGAAGCCGGCCGCCTTACCGACCTTCATGGACTTCGCGCTTATGATGCAATCCATCTCGCATCAGCCGCCGTCGTGCGAGATCGCTTTCCGGAGGAGGTCGTCTTTGCTTCGTGGGATGCACGACTGGATGCCGCGGCGACACGTGAGGGTCTCGGCACATTGAGGAACGGCTCGGCGTGACGGGGAGATCAGACACCAGACCCCCCTTGAAAACCTCCTATCCCGACGTGTACGCGCGCTCCATGAAGGACCCCGCCGGCTTCTGGGGCGCGGCCGCCGAGGACCTCTACTGGGATCGCCGCTGGGACCGGGTCTTCGACGACTCGCGGCCGCCCTTCTACCGCTGGTTCACGGGCGGCATGCTGAACACCTGCTACAACGCGCTCGACCTCCACGTCGACCGCGGGCGGGGCAAGCAGCGCGCGCTCATCTACGACAGCCCCGTCACCGGCACCGTGACGGCGTTCACCTATCTCGAGCTGCGCGACGCGGTGGCGCTCTTCGCGGGCGCGCTCGTGCGGCAGGGAATCGGCAAAGGCGACCGCGTCATCCTCTACATGCCCATGGTTCCGGAAGCCGTGATCGCCATGCTGGCGTGCGCGCGTATCGGCGCCGTGCACTCGGTCGTCTTCGGCGGCTTCGCGGCCAAGGAGCTCGCCACCCGCATCGACGACGCGCGGCCGAAGCTCATCGTCTCCGCCTCCTGCGGCATCGAGGTCACGCGCGTCATCGCCTACAAGCCGCTGCTCGATGCGGCCATCGCGCTCGCTCGGCACAAGGTCGAGCGGTGCATCATCCTCCAGCGCTCTCAAGAACGGGCGGCGATGACGGCCGGCCGCGACGTGGACTGGCACGAAGCAGTGGCGGGCGTCACCGCCGCCGAGTGCGTCTCCGTGGCCGCCACCGACCCGCTCTACATCCTGTATACGTCGGGCACCACCGGAATTCCCAAGGGCGTCGTGCGCGACAACGGCGGTCATGCGGTGGCGTTGAAGTGGAGCCTGCCCAACGTGTACGGCGTGGCCGCGGGCGACGTCATGTTCACCGCTTCCGACATCGGGTGGGTGGTGGGCCATTCGTACATCGTGTATGCGCCGCTGCTGCGGGGCGCCACGTCCATCCTCTACGAGGGCAAGCCGGTGGGCACGCCGGATCCGGGCGCGTTCTGGCGCCTCACCGCGCAGCACGGCGTGGGCGTGATCTTCACCGCGCCCACCGCCTTCCGCGCCATCAAAAAAGAGGACCCGCGCGGCGAGCACATCGCACGTCACGACCTGTCGCGCTTCCGCACGCTCTTCCTCGCCGGCGAGCGCTGCGATCCCGACACGCTGCTGTGGGCGCGCGAGCGCCTGGGTGTGCCCGTCATCGACCACTGGTGGCAGACGGAGTCCGGCTGGCCGATGGCCGCAAACTGCGTGGGGCTCGGCATGCTGCCCGTCAAGCCGGGATCGCCGACGAAGCCCGTGCCCGGCTACGACGTGCGCGTGCTCGACGACCGGGGCGCGGAAGTGCGGGCGGGACAGATCGGGTCCATCGTGGTGCGGCTGCCGCTGCCGCCCGGCTGCCTGCCCACCCTGTGGAACAACGACGCGGGCTACGAGAAGTCGTACCTGTCGCAATACCCGGGGCACTACATGACGGCCGACGCCGGCTACAAGGACGAGGACGGCTACGTGTACGTGATGAGTCGCGTGGACGACATCATCAATGTCGCGGGCCACCGGCTGTCCACGGGCGCCATGGAGGAAGTGCTCGCCTCCCATCCCGACGTCGCCGAGTGCGCGGTGGTGGGAGTGGCGGACGAGATCAAGGGCGAGGTGCCCGTGGGCTTCGTGGTGACGAAGGCGGGCGTGACGCGCGCGGAGGCCGACATCGTGCGCGAGCTGGTCGACAAAGTCCGCGAGAGCATCGGGCCCGTGGCCGCTTTCAAGACGGCGGCGGTGGTGAAGCGACTGCCCAAGACGCGCTCGGGCAAGATTCTCAGAGGCACGATGAAGAGGATCGCGGAAGGCACGGAGTATCAGGCGCCCGCCACGATCGACGATCCCGCGGTCCTCGCCGAGATCACGGAGTCCCTCCACGGCATCGGCTACCCCAGGAGACCATCATGAAATTTCCGCTCCCCACCGCCGACGCCGGCTCACTCGGCCTCGACGCGCAGGCGCTCGACCGGCTCATGGAGATCGTCACGCGCCACATCACCGACGGGCGCTACCCGGGCGCGCAGCTCGCGGTGGCGCGCCACGGCAAGCTCGCCCTCGTGCGCACGCTGGGCGACGCTCGCCTGGACCCGGCGCGGGTGGTCGCCAACGACGACACGCTCTGGCTGCTGTACTCGAACACGAAGGTGCTCACCGCGTGCGCGGTGTGGCTGCTCGTGGAACGCGGCGCCCTCGCCTTCACCGACCGCGTGGCCGAGCACCTGCCCGGCTACGAGGCCAACGGCAAGGGTGATATCAGCGTCGTGCAGCTGCTCACGCACCAGGCGGGCTATCCGAACGCGGACGTCCCCAAGGAAGCGTGGGACGACCACGACCTCTTACGCAAGGTCGTGTGCGAGTTCACGCCCGAATGGACGCCGGGCTCGCGCGTGCACTATCACGGCCGCGCCGCCCACTGGACGGCAGCCGCCATGATCGAGGCGCTCACGAAGACTGACTACCGGACCTTCATCCGCGAGCAGGTGATCCAGCCCCTCGGCCTCGGCGACGAGCTGTACGTCGGCATGCCCGACACGCAGCACAACCGTGCCGCCGACATGCACGAGCCCGCCGCCGAAGGCGGCCGCCAGGTCAAGCGCGCCGACGAGAACAACGCGGCCTTCCGCCGCGCGGGCACGCCGGGCGGCGGCGGCTACGGCACTGCGCGCGCGATGGCGGCTTTTTACCAGATGCTGGCGCAGGGGGGCAGCCTCAACGGCAAGCGGCTGCTGTCGTCGCGGATGGTCTCGTATGTCACGCGAGATTTCACGGGCGAGCGGGTGGACGATTACATGGGCATGCCGATGCATCGCGGCCTCGGTCCACATTCCCGGGGCACCGGCGTCTTCATCCGCGGCCTGGGCAGCCTCGCCTCGTCGCGCACGTTCGGCCACGGCGGCGTGGGCTCGTCCTACTGCTGGGCCGATCCCGAGTCCGGCGTGTCGTTCGCGTACCTGACGAACAACCGCGTGCCCGATCCCTGGCACAGCGCGCGCCTCGACGTCGTCAGCAATGCCGTCCACGTCGCGATCGATTAGGGGTCAGACATTTAATTATAAACAAAGCGGAGCGTCGGCCGGCCGGTTGGGGGTGGAATTTTTTTAAGTCAAAATATGACCCCCCAATGGCGCG
>JBKKCN010000016.1:0-5838 GCA_046712525.1 Candidatus Rokuibacteriota bacterium | reverse complement strand
CTGGTGCCGCGCGATCTCAGACTGGAGGTCGCCGAGCGCACGCGCGCTGACGGCGGCATCGCGCGCAAGCTGGACTCCCGCGAGGTGGCGGCGCGGGCACGCGCCCTCGTGGACGCCGGCGTCACCTCCATTGCCATCGTCTTCCTGCACGCCTACGCCAACCCTCGGCACGAGGCGCAGGCGGCGGCCATCGTGTCGCGCAAGTATCCGCGGGTGGCGGTGACGACGTCCCACGAGGTGGCACCGGAGATCCGCGAGTACGAGCGCGCCTCCACCACCGTTGCCAATGCCTACATCAAGCCGCTCGCGCGCACGTATCTGGACGCCATGGCCCAGCGCATCGCCGCCCTCGGCATCCCGGCGCCGCTGCTGCTCATGCTGTCGAGCGGCGGCCTCACGCACGTGGCGGAAGCCGAGCGCACGCCCGTGCAGATGCTGGAGTCGGGGCCGGCCGCGGGCGCGCTCGCCGCCGCCGTCTTCGGACGCGAGGACAGCGCGGGCAGCCTGCTCGCCTTCGACATGGGCGGCACCACCGCCAAGCTCAGTCTCGTGGACGGCGGCGAGCCGCTCACGGCCTACGCCTTCGAGGCAGCGCGCCAGAAGCGGTTCATGGAAGGCAGCGGGCTGCCCATCCGCATCTCGACCATCGAGCTCATCGAGATCGGCGCCGGCGGCGGCTCCATCGCGGGCGTGGACGAGATCGGCCTGCTGAAAGTGGGACCGCGCAGCGCCGGCTCCCACCCGGGTCCCGCCGCGTACGGGCTGGGCGGCACGGAGCCGACCGTCACCGACGCCGACTTCCTGCTCGGCTATCTCAATCCCGATTACTTCGCGGGGGGCGAGGTGCGGGTGGACATCGAAGCCGCGCGCGCGGCGGTGGAGCGGCTGGCCACCCGCGTGGGGCTGTCGCCCATCGAGCTGGCGTGGGGCATCCACGACGTCGTCAACGAGAACATGGCCAGCGCCGCGCGCGTGCACATCGCCGAGCGCGGACGCGATCCGCGCCACTATGCCCTCCTCTGCACAGGCGGCGCCGGGCCCGTGCACGCGTACGACGTCGCCCGCAAGCTGGGGCTGCGCCAGGTGATCTGCCCGCCGTCGGCGGGCGTCGCTTCCGCACTCGGCCTGCTGGTGGCACCCGCGCGCGTGGACCGCGTGGCCACGGTGGGCCTGCGCCTCGATCGCGACAGCGGTGCGGCGCTGGAGACGGCGTTCCGCGCGCTGGAAGAGCAGGCGCGCGCCGTGATGGCCGACACCGGCCTCAAGCTGGAGTCCGCCACCGTCCGGCGCCTGGCGGACGGCCGCTTCATGGGCCAGGGCTTCGACCTCGTCGTGGATCTGCCCGATGGGCCCTACGACGACACCGACGACACTCGACGGCGGCTGACGGCGGCCTTCGAGAGCGCGTATCGCGACAAGTTCGCCCTCACGCCTCCGGAGGTGCCCGTGGAGTTCATCAACATCCGGGTGGCGGTGCGCGCACCGGTGTCCGGTGCCGACGTCACCGTCCACAGCGAGCGCACGGGCGGCAGCGATGCCGTCAAGGGCGTGCGCCGCGCGTTCTTCCCCCACACGCGCGACTTCGTGGAGACCACCGTGTATGACCGCGCCCGCCTCGCGGCCGGCGACGAGGTGCGCGGCCCCGCCGTCGTCGAAGAAGAAGGCTCCACGCTCGTGATCGGCCCCGGCGGTGTGGCGCGCGTGGCGGCGAGCGGCAACCTCATCGTGACGCTGCCATGAGCCCGCGCCTGGACGCGGTCACGCTGGAGGTGCTGTGGACGCGGATCATCTCCGTCGTCGACGAGGCGGCCAAGGCCATCGTGCGCACGTCGTTCTCGACGCTGTCCAACGAAGCCAACGACTTCGCCTGCGTGCTCACCGACGCGCGCGGGCGGGCGCTCGCGCAGAACAGCGGCAGCATCCCGTCCTTCATCGGCTGCCTGCCCGCCACCGTGCGCCATTTCCTGCGCGAGCTCGGGGCCGAGGGCATGCGCCCGGGCGATGTGCTCATCACCAACGACGCCTGGATGGGCACCGGGCACATGAGCGACGTGTCGGTGGCGAAGCCGATCTTTCACCGCGATCGTCTCGTCGCCTTCTCGGCCACCACCGCGCACATGCCCGACATCGGCGGCCGCATCCGCGCCATCGAAGCGCGCGAGATCTTCGAGGAAGGCCTGCACATCCCGCTCGCCAAGCTCATCCATGCGGGCCGGGTCGACGACACCATGGTGGCGCTCATCCGCGCCAACGTGCGCACGCCGGACCAGACCATCGGCGACATCTGGGCCCAGGTGAGCGCCAACGAGCTCATGGAGCGCCGGGTCACGGCACTCATGGACGACTACGGCGTGAGCGATCTCACGGAGCTGGGTGACGAGCTCTTCTCGCGCTCGGAGCGCGCGATGCGGGAGGCGATCCGCGCCGTGCCGGACGGCACGTACCGCTACGCCTTCCGCACCGACGGCACCGGCACGCCTTTCGAGTTCAAGGTCGCGCTCACGGTGACCGGGGACGAGATCGTGGCGGATTACACGGGCACCTCGCCCCAGCAGCCGCGCGCCATCAACTGCGTGCTCGCCTATACATACGCGATGACCGCCTACGCCGTGCGCTGTGCCCTGCTGCCCGGGCTGCCGAACAACGAGGGGATGTACCGGCCCGTCAAGGTGGAGGCGCCCGAAGGCTGCCTGCTCAATCCGCGCTTTCCGGCGCCGGTGGTGAGCCGCGCCACCACCGGCCACTACGTGCCCGCGCTCGTCCTCGGCGCGCTGCACCAGGTGATCCCCGAGCGCGTGATGGCGAGCGCGGGCTCGCCCCTGTGGGCGCTCAGCCAGTCGGGCACGCGCGACAACGGCAAGCCGTATACGACCGTTCTCTTCTTCAACGGCGGCATGGGCGCCACGCCCGTCAAGGACGGCGAGAACGTGCTGTCGTGGCCCAGCAACATCTCGTCCACGCCGGTGGAGGTCGCCGAGCGCAATAGCCCGCTCTTCTTCCACTACAAGCGCATGCGGGCGGGCTCCGGCGGCGCCGGCCGTCTGCGCGGCGGGCTGGGGCAGGACATCCTCATCGAGAGCGAGTCCGCGAGCCCGATCGTGGTGAGCTTCATGGCCGAGCGCACCAGGTTCGCCGCGCCCGGGCTGGAGGGCGGCGCCGCGGGCGGGCTCGGAGACGTCCGCATCAACGGCCGCCGCGTCGACAACCGCAAGCAGCACGTGGTCGAGCGCGGCGACCGCGTGCTCGTGCGCACGCCGGGCGGCGGCGGCTATGGCCCCGCGCGCGCCCGCGACCGCGCGCTGGTGAAGCGCGATCGCAAGCTCGGCTACACCAGCCGATGATTTGTGTCCGGTGCGAGCACGACAGTCCCTCCGGCGCCAAGTTTTGCGCCGAGTGCGGGGCGCCGCTCGCAGCCGCGTGCGCGCGCTGCGCCACCCGACTCCCTGCCGGCGCGAAGTTTTGCCCCGAATGCGCGCTGCCGGTGGGAGCGACGACACCCGCCCCCGACACCCGCTTCGCGTCGCCGGTCGAGTACACGCCGAAACACATCGCGGAGAAGATCCTCAGCTCCAGGGGTGCCCTCGAAGGTGAGCGCAAGCACGTCACCGTGCTGCTTGCGGACTTGAAGGGCTCGATGGAGCTCCTGGCCGATCGCGACGCCGAGGATGCCCGGCAGCTCCTCGACGCCGTGCTGGAGCGGATGATCGAGGCCGTCCACCACTACGAGGGCACCGTCAATCAGGTGATGGGCGACGGCATCATGGCACTCTTCGGTGCGCCGATCGCTCACGAGGACCACGCGGTCCGGGCCTGTTACGCGGCGTTGCGAATGCAGCACCGGGTCAAGGAGTACGCCGACGAGCTGCACCGCACCCTCGCGGTGTCCGTCCACATCCGTGTCGGCCTCAATTCCGGCGAGGTCGTTGTGCGATCGATCGGCAGCGATCTGCATATGGATTACACCGCGGTCGGTCAAACCACTCACCTCGCCGCCCGGATGGAGCAGATGGCCGTGCCGGGATCGATCCTGACGTCATCCGAAACCCTCATGCTGGTGGAAGGCTACGTCCTCACCCGGTTGCTCGGACCGCGACCGGTGAAGGGCCTGGCGGCTCCCGTAGACGTGTACGAAGTGACGGGTGCCTCGCCCATCCGCTCGCGGCTTCATGCCGCCGCCGCGCGTGGCCTCACGCGCTTCGTTGGCCGCGATTCCGAGCTCAATCAACTCGCCCTCGCCCGCGACCGCTCGCGCTCCGGCTCGGGGCAGCTGATGGCGGTCGTCGGTGAGCCGGGAGTCGGCAAGTCGCGCCTGTACTGGGAGTTCACGCGCTCGCACCTCACCGACGGCTGGCTCATCCTCGAGTCGGCCTCCGTCTCCTACGGCAAGGCGACCCCGTACCTGCCCCTCATCGATCTGCTCCGTATGTACTTCAAAGTCGATGATCGAGACGCGGCTCGCGCGATCCAGGAAAAGGTCACGGGCAAGGTGCTGACGCTCGACGAGAGCCTCCGCAACACCGTGCCCGCGCTCCTTTCGCTGCTGGGCGTACCCATCACCGATCGGCAGTGGGAGGCACTGGGCGCAGCAGAGCGCCGTCAGCGAATACTCGACGCCGTCAAGCACCTCATCCTTCGTGAGAGTCAGGTGAAGCCGGTGGCGCTTCTGTTCGAGGACCTTCACTGGATCGACGCCGAGACGCAGGCGCTGCTCGATAATCTCGTCGACAGCCTGCCGACGGCCAGAGTGCTGTTGCTCGTCAACTACCGCCCGGAGTATCAGCATGGCTGGGGCGGCAAGAGCTACTACACCCAGATCCGAATCGATCCCCTCACCGCGGAAGGCACCGCGGCGCTCCTCGACGCCCTCGTGGGCACGGGACGCCAGCTGGAGCCGCTCAAACATCTGCTCGCGGAGCGGACGGAGGGAAACCCCTTTTTCCTCGAGGAGAGCGTCCGCACGCTGGTGGAGACGGGCATGGTCCTAGGAGATCGAGGCGCGTTGCGCCTCGCCAAGCCGCTGGACGCGATTCAGGTTCCGTCCACGGTGCAGGCGGTGCTGGCCGCGCGTATCGATCGGCTGCCACCGGCGGTGAAGCATCTCCTTCAGTCGGCGGCCGTCATCGGAAAGACGATCCGCTTCTCACTCCTGGAGACGGTGGCGGAGACTCCCGGCCTGGAGCTCAGACACGGTCTCACCCAGCTCCAGGCCGCCGAGTTCCTGTACGAGAGCGGCCTCTTTCCCGAGCTTGAATACACCTTCAAGCATGCGCTCACCCTCGAGGTCGCGTACCAGAGCCTGCTGCGCGAGCGCAGACGTGTACTTCATGCGGGCGTCCTCCGGGCTCTCGAGCAGCTCCGGCGCGATCATGCGCCAGAAAACATCGAGGAGCTGGCCCACCATGCCGTGCGCGGCGAAGTGTGGGCGTCAGCAGCGTCGTAACTCTATCGAGCCGCCGCGAAAGCACACGCCGACGCGCGCTATGGCGCCGCGCTCACCTATTACGACGCGAGCATCGACGCAATTCATCGCACGGGGGACAGTGCCGACCGCAACCTCGAGCTCGATGCATATCTCGAGCTGTGGTCCACACGAATCTCGACGGGCCGGGTGGAGGGCCTCGAGGAGCTCGGCAACAAGGTGGAAGCCCTCGCGCGCGCCCTCGATGACGGCCCGCGCCTCGCACGCGTTCAGGTGCGTCAAGCACAGGCGATCGCGCTGGCGGCGGCCATCCCGGGCACCCTCCACTCGGCGCTCGAGCGCGCTCGTGAGGCGGCAGCCCGCGCCGGCACCGAGGATCTGCGGACGCGAAGTTACGCGCGCTTCATCGCCGCCGTGGC
>JBKKCN010000015.1:0-4543 GCA_046712525.1 Candidatus Rokuibacteriota bacterium | reverse complement strand
CGATGCGGGTGGCGATGGCGCGCCCCACGCCGGGCAGGCGTTCCAGCTCGTCGACGGTGGCGCGATTGAGGTCCTCGGCCGGTGCGGGATCCGCGACGTTTGGCGCCGCCGCCGGGCGCGGCGCCGGCGGGCGCGGCGCCGGAGGACGGCGGAGCACGGGGGACGGGAGCGGGGGCAGGGGTGCGCGGTCGAGCAGCTCGAGCCCCTCGGCCACGTCGGGGTGGGCGCGCCGCCAGTGGTCGACCCCGATGCCGGCGCCGGCGGCGCCGATGAGCGTCAGCAGCAGCGCGAGCTGGTGGCGGGTGTAGAGGCTCACGCTCAAACGCTCGCACGCTGCGAACGCGCCCGCCAGAGTGGACGAATGCAGACGGGGGAGTGTCGGGTCGGGGAGACGTCAGGCCGCGCGCGGCAGGTTCACGGTGAAGCGCGATCCGTGACCGCGGCCGTCGCTCTGCGCCATCACCCGCCCGCCGTGCAGCTCCACGATGCCGCGCACGATGGCGAGGCCGAGGCCCAGGCCCCCGCGGGCGCGGGGGTTGGCGGTGGCGCCGCGGCGGAAGTCCTCGAAGACGTGCGGCAGCAGCGAAGGCTCGATGCCGGCGCCCGTGTCCGCCACCGTGATGCGCTGGAAGGCGCCCGCCCGGTCCAGCTGCACGCTCACGCGCCCTCCGGGCGGGGTGAAGGCGATGGCGTTGACGAGCAGATTTTCCACCACTTGCTGCAGCCGCCCGCTGTCGCCGGGCGCGGTGCGCGCGGCGAGGTCGAGCGCGAGGTCGAGGGTGATCGATTTCTCGCGGGCGCTGGTGGTGACGGTGGCCACCGCCGCTTCCACCACGCTCACGAGATCGACGGGGCGGCGCTCGATCGACACCGCGCCCATCACCAGCTGCGAGACGTCGAGCAGGTCCTCGATGAGATGCGTCTGCCAGCGTGAGTTGCGCTCGACGGTCTCGATGGCGCGGGCGGTGGTGTCGGGGTCGAGGGTGCCCGTGCGCAGCAGGCGCAGCCAGCCCAGCATGGCGGTGAGCGGCGTGCGCAGCTCATGCGAGAGCGTGGAGAGGAACTCCTGCTTGCGCGCTTCCCCCTCGCGCTCCAGCACCGCCGCGTGCACGGCGAGCGCGGCGCGCCGCGCGAGGTCGATGACGACCGCGATGTCCCTCTGCGTGTACTGGTGGCGAGCGGCGGTGACCACGGTCATCGCACCCAGCGTGTGCTCCCATGCCATGAGCGGAGCCGTCACGTAGGCGCCCAGCCCGAGGTCGGCGACGAGCGCATGATGCTGCTCGTCGATGGCGAGCAGCCCGGGGGTCAGCTCGGCGGCGGCCTCGACCTGCCGTGTCCACAGCGCGCGGGGCAATCCCGCCTTGACGCCGGCGGCCGAGAGCGGCCCCACGAGGGCGGCCGCCCGCTTCTCCAAGGCGGCATCGCGGTGGACGACCGCTATGCGCTCAACAGTGCCGCCGTCGTGCACGAGATCGACCATGCACCAATCGCCGAGGTCCGGCACCGTGAGCCGTGCCAGGTCGACGAGCGTGGCGCGATAGTCCGGCTTGGCGCTCAGCACGGCGCCTGCCTGCGTCAGGAGGTCGGTGCGGCGCTCGGCGGCGTCGGCACGTGCCCGCTCACGCGCCAGGAGAGGGCCGCCATCCTCGTCTCGCCGTTCGCCTTGGCTTAGATCTGGACCCACGCCACTCTCCGTCGAATGACTTTGCGTCAGAGAGCAGCAGTCGCAAGGCGTGTGCCACTGTGTTGAAACATGTGCCGCCGTTTTGGAAGGCGACCCACGTTTTACAACAAGCTCCCCCGGCTACACGGCGTCGAAGCCGAAGCCCATCGTGCGTGTGTGGTAGTGCAGGCCTCCGTCCTGGACGATGAGGAAGAGCGCGCGTTCACCGCCGTCGTTGTGGTGCGAGTGCGGCGCGGCGGGGGGTGTGATCATCGTCGCGTGGCGCTGCCAGTCGATACGCTGGCCGCCGACCATCGAATGGCAGCCCTGCCCGCGGACGATGAGCGTCACCGCCACCGCGTTGTGGTGGTGAGGCTGTTGGGATTCCCCCGGCGGTAGCGAATTCATCGCGAGCGTGAACCCGGGCAGCGCGGTGTGCTCACTGCCGCGCGCGCGGCTGCTGAACGTCACCGCCTTGCCGGTGGCCGATTTCTCTGCGGGCAGCGCGTAGATCGCGTCCAGCTCACGCAGGATCGCGGCGCCGGGGTAGTGCACGGGCTCGATGGCGGCCGCGGCGGGCGCGGGCGGGCGCACGTGCATGAAGGCGAGCTGGGGCTCGTCGGTGACGACCCACAGCACGCAGTCGGCGCCGAGGGCGGCGTGGCTGGCCGCGCCGCCTCCGGGCAGGCAGAAGGCGTCGCCCGCCGTCCACGTGAGGGCGCCGTCGTCCCAGCGCGTCTCCCCCTCGCCGGTGATGACGTAGTAGATCTCGCCGCTGGCGGCGAAGCGCGTGGAGAGTTTTTCACCGGCGCGGATACGCGCATAGCGGGCCAGGATGAGGGGCGTGGTGGCCGGGAACGGCAGCCCGAGCTCGGCACTCGTGTCGAGGGCGAAGAGACCGGTGGCGGCGGAGCCGTCGAAGGCGGCATCACGCTCGGCGACGAACGTGCGCGGCGTCACCGCGGGGCGGGCGATGTTGAAGCCGTCCGCGGAGGAGTGATAGCGGGCGCGGCGCGTGAATTCCGTGTCCATCAGCACACCAGCGCCGCGCGCGTGATGGTGGTGGTGTCGCGGCTGTGCCACTCGGATTGCGCGAAGGCGTCGTTGATCTTCTCGAGCGGGTAGGTGTGGGAGATCAGCTTCTCGAACGGCCACCGGTTCTTGTTTCGGACCAGGAAGTCCAGCGCCTGCGGGATCACCCCTGCGTCGTACATGATCACGCCCACGATCTTCTTGGCGCCCCATACGAGCTGCGAGGGCTCCAGCTCCACCTTGGCGCCCCGGCTGATGGTCCCGATCTCGAGATACGTTCCGCCCGCGCGCAGCATCTCGATGCCCTCGGGGATGACGGCCGGAAACCCGACGAAGTCGCACGCCACGTCCACGCCGTTGCCCCCCGTGAGCTTGCGCACCATGTTCACCCGGTCCTTCTTGTCCGTGATCTCCTTGACGTTGATCGTGTGGTCGGCGCCGAACTGCCGGGCGAGGTCGAGACGTCCCGCGAGCTGGTCGATCACGATGACGGTGGCCACGCCCATGTCCTTGGCGACTGCCGCCGCCTGAATGCCGAGGCCGCCCGCGCCCTGGATGGCCACGCTGCCGCCGAACTGCAGCCCCGCCTGGCGCAGGCCGAAGATTACCTGCGACAGCGCGCAATTCACCGGGGACACGAGCTCGTCGGACAGGGTATCGGGGACGGCGAAGATGGCGCCCCCCGGACGCAGGTAGTAGTACTCGGCGAAGGCGCCGTGGAAGTGCGGAAACTCCGAGGGCCCGCGCGGGCGCTCGATCTTGGCCGGGCACGACGCGGGCTCCTTCATGAGGCACGCGTAGCAGCGCCCGCACGGATAGAAGTACGCATAGGCCACGCGGTCGCCCTCGCGCAAGGGCCGGCCGAGCGAATCGCTCTTCACGCGCGAGCCCAGCTTGGCCACACGCCCCATCATCTCGTGCCCGAAGATCCACCCGTCCTGCGGCAGCTTCAGCGGCGCGTCGCCCCGCCAGAAGTGCAAATCCGACCCGCACACATTGGCAAGCGACACCTTGATGAGCACCGCATCCGGCTCGATGTCAGGGATGGGAACGTCGCGGATCTCGAAGGGCTTGCCGGGACCGAGGAAGACCGCCGCTTTGCCGGTGCTCGCCATGAAAGAGCTCCTTGTAGAGTTAACGCTCGCGGCCGAGCTGAAAGGTGTCGTGGAGCGCTCGGACCGCGAGCTCCGCGTACTTGTCCTCGATGACGCAGGAGACGGCGATCTCGGAGGTCGAGATCATCTGGATGTTGATGCCTTCCTTGGAGAGAGTGGCGAACATGCGCGCGGCCACGCCGGAGTGGCTGCGCATGCCCACGCCCACGATGGACACCTTGGCCACCCGCTCGTCGGTCACGACACCTTGCGCGCCCACCTTGTCGGCGATCTCCTCCAGCGCCGTCTGCGCGCGCGCATGATCGCCGCGCGGCAGCGTGAACGAGATGTCCGTGAACCCGTCGCGGCTGATGTTCTGCACGATCATGTCCACCACGATGTTGCGGGAGGCGACGGAGCCGAAGACCTGGGCGGCGATGCCGGGACGGTCGGGCACGCGCAGGAGAGAGATCTTGGCCTGCCCCTTGTCGTGCGTGATGCCGGTGACGACGACTTCCTCCATGCCCGTTTCCTCTTTCGTCACCATGGTGCCCCCTTCCTGCTTGAACGTCGATCGCACGTGCACGGCGACGCCGTACTTCTTCGCGAACTCCACGGAGCGCGCCTGCAAGACCTTGGCGCCCAGGCTCGCCATCTCCAGCATCTCGTCGTACGCCACCCGCGGCAGCTTGCGGGCGTCGGGCACGACGTTGGGGTCGGCGGTGTACACGCCGTCGACGTCGGTGTAGAT
>JBKKCN010000014.1:0-6367 GCA_046712525.1 Candidatus Rokuibacteriota bacterium | reverse complement strand
TCGCCGCCTACCGCCCGCGCCTCGAGTAGGCCGCCCGCGGTGAGCGCGGCGTCCCGCTTAAAAATATCGGCCTGAAGCCTCCGCTGCCGAAGCGGGCCAGCGTCGTGTGCATGGCGGTGAACTACATGGAAGACGGCACCCGCACCGAGCCCGCGCCCATCAACGCCTTTCTGAAATCTCCGAGCGCGATCATCGGCGACGCGGACACGATGGTGCTGCCGGACGTCCCCGCCACCATCTTCGAAGGCGAGGCGGAGGTGGCCGTCATCATCGGCAAGCGGGCCTCGCACGTGCGCGCCGCGGACGCCATGTCCTACGTCTTCGGCTACACCAACTTCATCGACGGCTCCGCGCGCGGCCTCCTGCCGACGGGCAACACCTTCTACCAGATGAAGTCGCGCGACACCTTCGCGCCCATGGGGCCGTGGCTGGTGACCGCCGACGAGATCGCCGATCCCCACACGCTGCCCATCCGTCTGTCGGTCAACGGCACCGTGAAGCAAGACTTCAACACGAGCGACATGGCGCACAAGATCCCGCGCTGCATCGAGTGGGTGACCTCGATCCACGCTCTGGAGCCCGGTGACGTGCTCGCCACCGGTACCAACCACCGCGGCCTCAGCGCCTTCATGGACGGCGATCTCGTGGAACTCGAGACGCAGGGGCTCGGCCGCCTTCGCGTGCACGTGCGCGACGACCTCAAGCGCACGTGGGCCCGCACCACGCGTCTGGAGCACCAGCAGAAGGGGCTGGAGGGGCCGACGACACCACAGCTCACCGGCAAGTACGCCGCCGCGCGCGGCTAGGAGAAGGACGATGGCCCGCTGGGACACGACGCAGGTCGAGGGTAAGCCGATGCGCGTGCTGATGGGCGTCCCCGCCGGCGGGGTTACGGCGCCGGGCATCGTCGTCATCGAGCACGGACCGGGACTCGACCGCTTCATGGAAGACCGCGTCGATGACCTCGCCCGCCACGGCTACATCGCCGCCGCTCCGGATCTCTATCACCGGCAGCCGGACGACGGCGCCGACATGATGGCCCGCATCGGACGGCTCCGCGACGCCGAGATCCTCGCCGACGCCGACGCGACCATCGCTCACATGCGCGCGCTGCCAGATGCCCGTGTGGGTGATCTGGCGGTGCTGGGCTTCTGCATGGGCGGGCGCATCACCTACCTGCTCGCAGGCGCGCGCCCGGCCGCGTGGCGGGCGGCGGGCGTCTTCTACGGCGGCAACATCATGCGCCCCTGGGGCGACGGCCCCGCGCCCTTCGACCTCACGGGAAAGATCGCGTGCCCCCTGATCGGCTTCTTCGGCAACGACGACACGAACCCGTCCGCGGCCGACGTCGACAAGATCGACGCCGAGCTCACGAAGCACGGCAAGGCCCACGAGTTCCACCGCTACGACGGCGCCGGTCACGCCTTCCTCAACTTCACGAACGCGGAGCGCTTCCGGCCCGGACCCGCGAAGGAAGCGTGGGCGAAGATGCTCGCCTTCCTGGATCGCCACCTCAAAGGCGGCACCCCGCAGCGCTAGCGGCACCGAGCCTCCAGTCCGAGCACCGTTCGCCTGTCAGCCGCGCTTGGTGATCCTCCCCACCACTTCCACGCGCACCGGAACGTCACCAATGCGCTCCGGCACCGCCATGCCCGCCGGCAGCGGCGCGCGCAGGTTCACCTTGAGCGCATAGTCGTCGCCAACCTTGGTGATCCCCACCCCCACCACGCCGGGCAGATGGGCGAGCAGCGCCTTGGCGGACGCCTTCGCGGCCCGTGCTTGCTGGAGGCTGGTGGGCATGTGCCAGTTTATGCGAGCTTCACCTTGAGGGCCTTGAGCACGGCGGCGATCGGGTTGGCGTACGTCAGCCCCTTGCCGTTGGACCCGCCGTGGTCACCGCCCGCAAAGAGGAGCGCGGCCGCCCGCATCTGGGCATCGACGATGAGCGAGCCGCTGTCTCCGGCGTCGCTGAACGACCGGGTGCCGGAGCCCTCGATCTCGATCTGGTCGTCGAAGGAGACGATGCCGATGTCGTACTCGACCGCCACCCCATCCATCTCGAAGGCGGTCACTCGCCCATGGCGCACGCCCGTCGTGCGTCCAACCTTGTGCACGACGTCGCCCACCTGCAGGTCGCCCCTGAGCTGGGCGGCGAGGGTGCCGATCCCCCGCAGCTTGTGCAGGTCGGCCTTGATCGCCGAGTTCAGCTTCGCGATGGCGCCATCGACGAAGTTCGTCTTCGCGGGGTCGAGACGCACGAACCTGGTCAGCTTGGCCACGCGTCCCGCCGGCGGGCTCCCGCCATCCAGCCCCCCGGGCTGGATGATGGATCCGCCCTTCGGATATCGGTTCTCGTCCGCCAGCACGTGATTGTTCGAGAGGATGTACAGCGCGCTCGACGACCCGGACCGGACGAAACATCCCAGCGTGCCGGCCATGATGAACCCGCTCGCGAGGAACCCCGTGGACGAGCCGATGAGCAGCGGGCGTTGCTTCGATCGGTACCAGGGCGTGGCGCGGGCGCGGATCCGGCCCACGTACCGGACGTCCACCTCTCCCTTGGCCCTGGCCGCGATCTGGCGCACAAGGTCGCTCTTCTGCAGCGCGCGGTCCTGAAGGCGGACCGCCAGACGATAGTTCTTCTTTCCGCTTGCCGAAACCCCCAGGAAGTAGCTCGGAGCCTCGCGCTGCAGCGACGCTGCGCTGGCGACCGCGAGGCTGGTCGTCCGTCCGCTCGCGGCTCGGACCGCGAACTTTTTGTTCAGCTGGGCCGGGAGCGACTGCTTGAGCTCACGAACCGAATCGAGCTTCATGTGGGCTCCTCCCGTGATGGGTACAATGGGTATGATTCACCAGGTGGACGTCCTCAGCGGCCCGACGTTGATAGCGGCTGTGCGCTATGTCAAGGAGATCCTTGCCTCTGACGCGAGGGGGACGGGCGATGGCGCGGCGCAGCGCTAGAGCGACGCTGAGCGGCCGTCCGCGCCAGGACGCTGCACGCCCCAGGTGGCGAGCTTGGCGAGCACGGTGTTGCGGTGCACGCCGAGCAGGCGCGCGGCACGGCTCACGTTCCACTGGCCACGCTCGAGCACGCGCAGCACGTACTGCCGCTCGAAGCGGTCACACGCTTCGCGCAGCGGCAGTCCATCCTCCTCGGTGAGCCCCGGACCTGTTTCCGGCATGGCGACGTCCAGGGGCAGGTCGGTCAGATGGAGCACGGCGTCGCGCGCGAGCACCACCGCGCGATGGATCACGTTCTCCAGCTCGCGCACGTTGCCGGGCCAGTCGTAGCGGGTGAGGACATCGAGGGCGCCCGCGGACACGCCGCGAACTTCGCGGCGGCATTCGCGAGCGACCTTGCGCACGAAGTGCTCGACGAGGTGCGGGATGTCGGCACGGCGCTCGCGCAGAGGCGGCACGTGCAGGGGCACCACGTTCAGACGGTAGTACAGGTCTTCGCGGAAGGTCCGCTCCTTCACCGCCGCCCGTATATTAACGTTGGTGGCCGCGAGCACGCGCACGTCGACCTGGACCGGCCGTGATCCGCCCACGCGCTCGATCTCCCTTTCCTGAAGCACGCGCAGCAGCTTCGTCTGCAGATCGAGGCGCAGGGAGCCGATCTCGTCGAGGAAGACGGTGCCGCCGTGCGCGAGCTCGAACTTGCCCAGGCGCCGCGCGTGCGCCCCCGTGAAGGCGCCCTTCTCGTGGCCGAAGAGCTCGGATTCGATGAGCGTGTCGGGGATGGCGGCCACGTTGATGGCCACGAAGGGCTGGCCGTGGCGGTCGCTCTGCTGGTGCACGGCGCGCGCGATGAGCTCCTTGCCGGTGCCGCTCTCGCCCGTGATGAGGACGGTGGTGGGGGTGGCGGCGATGCGCGTGATGAGCTGGTAGATACGCACCATCTCCGGATGGCGGCCCACCATGCCCTCGAAGCCGTAGTCGGCGAGGGCGGCGCTCGGAGACAGCGCCGAGCGCAGGCCGAGTACCTGTCGCTCGAGGGCGCGCTTTTCGAGCGCGCGCTGCACGAGGAGCAGGATGTCGTCCACCTCGAAGGGCTTGGTGAGGTAGTCGTAGGCGCCGCGCTTGAGCGCTTCCACGGCCATCTTCACGTCGCGCACGGCGGTGGCGATGACGACCACGGTGGAGGGGTCGGCGGCCTTCACGCGCGGCAGCACGTCGATGCCGGACTCCCCCGGCATGCGCTGATCGAGCATGACCAGGTCCACCTCGTGAGCGCGGATGATCTCGAGCGCCTGCTCGCCGTTCTCGGCTTCGAGCACCTCGCAGGTGCCGTCGAGGATCGCGCGCACCGCCGCCCGCACGCCCTCCTCGTCGTCGACGACGAGGACGGTGCCAGGTCGGGGCGGCGCCGCGAGCAGGCCGTCGGTCAGGGACGCGGCCCGCGCTCGAGCACGAGGTACTGGTTGCGTCCGCCGTCGCCGGGACGGTGCACGTAGAGCTGAACCGCGCGGCCCGTGGGCGCCGCCGCGAGGGCACGCCGTAGCCCGGCGACGTCCATGACGGGGCGACGCTCGACCTCGAGGATGACGTCGCCCCGGCGCAGCCCGGCGCGGTCGGCCGGTCCGCCGCCGGCCACGTCGCTCACGATGAGGCCTTGCGAGAAGGGCAGGCCGAGCCGCTCCGCGGCGTCGGGAGCGAGCGCCTCCACCTGCATGCCGAGCCCCTCCGTCTCGCGCTCGACCACGGCCACCGCCGTGTCCTCGGCCTGCATCTCGCCGATGGCCACCGTCACCGACACCATCTGCTTGTCGCGCACGACGGTGAGCTTCACCTTCTCCCCTGGCGCCACGCCGGCCACGCGGCGCTGCAGATCGGGGACCTCTCTGATCTTGACGCCGTTGAACTCCACCACCACGTCACCCGCGCGCACGCCCGCTTTCTCGGCGGGGCCGCCCTTGATGACGTCGGCGACGAGGACGCCCTCGCGCTCGCGCACGCCGAAGCTACGCGACAGCTCGTCCGTGACGTCCTGAATGGCCACGCCGAGCCAGCCGCGCACCACGCGGCCACTCTTGATGAGCTGGTTCATCACCTGGCGCGCCTCGTTGATCGGGATCGAGAAGCCGATACCCTGCCCCGCGGCCACGATGGCGGTATTGACGCCGATCACGCGGCCGTCGAGGTTGAGGAGCGGCCCGCCCGAGTTACCGGGATTGATGGAGGCATCGGTCTGGATGAAGTTCTCGTACGTGGTGACCCCCACCCGCGTGCGCGCGGTGGCGGAGATGATGCCCACCGTCACCGTGCGATCGAGCCCGAAGGGATTGCCGATGGCGATGGCCCACTGCCCGACCTTGAGCCGGTCGGAGTCGCCCATCTCCGCCACCGGCAAGGGAGTGGGCGAGTCGATCTTGAGGACGGCGAGATCCGTCTTCGGATCGCGTCCGACGAGGGTGGCCGTGAACTTGCGGGAGTCGGAGAGTCGCACGGTGATCTCCCGAGCGTTCTCGACGACGTGATTGTTCGTCAAGATGTATCCCTTTGGATCCACAATTACGCCGGAGCCGGAAGCCCGCGCGTCCTCGCGGGGGCGTCGCTTGAAATACTTCTCGTAGAACTCTTCGCCGAAGAATTCCCGGAACCGCTCGGGATTCTCGCCGGGCGCGCTCGTCTTGCTGGCCAGCGTGCTCACGTTGACGACGGCGGGCGTGACGCGGTCGGCGACGGAGGTGAAGGCGTCCTCCAGCGAGCGCAGGACGGCCTTGGGATCGATCTTGGGCGCCGCCGCCGCCGGCGAAGCGGGCATGACGGCGAGGACGAGGACAAGCGCGACGATAGTCTTCATGGCGGCGTCAGAGGCCGCATTCTACAGTGGCAGCAGCCGTAATTCCATGACGTCGCGCGTGGCCGCCGTGAGTGGGGCCATCGCCGCGCGCCGCACGCCCACCACCCACAGGATCTCGCCCCCCGCGTCTACGAGCGGCAACCGCACGCGCTCCCAGCGCGGCACCTTGGCGTCGATGAGAAAAGCCTTGAGGCGTCGCTCGCCGGCGCCGAAGGGCCGGAAGCGATCACCGTGCCGCCGCGCGCGAATCGTCAGTCGCCGCGGCAGGGCCGCCGCGTCGAAGGCCACGCGCGCGGCGTCACGCGGGACGACGTAGCTGGTCGCCGGCAGTAGCCGCGCCTCCAGCGTGCGGCCGATCTCCGGAAGATCGACGCGGCCAGGGACGTCGAGCGCGCGCGCATCGAGGGCGACGGTGACGCGGGTGCCCACGCGAATGCGGTCACCGCTCACTTCGACCACCACGCCCCCCAGGCGAAAGGGCCGGCGAGGCACGGCAGCGGCGAGCACGCGCGCCAGACCGCGGTGTCCCCACGCGCGCAGCGGGGCGCGGCCCCCCAGCCG
>JBKKCN010000013.1:0-2992 GCA_046712525.1 Candidatus Rokuibacteriota bacterium | reverse complement strand
CCATCGAGGGCTTCGCCGCCCTCCGTGATCGCTCCGCCCGCCTCGTGGTGCTCGGCAAGGGCGACACCGCCGTCTACCGCGCGCTGGCCGAGCGGCACTCGGTGGCGGCGCGCGTGACGTGGCTGCCGCCCTCGCCCGCGCTCGAGGAATGGTACGGGGCCGCTGATGTGCTCGCACTGCCGACGCGCTACGAGCCTTTCGGCAACGTGCACCTGGAGGCGCTCGCGTGCGGCCTGCCCGTCATCACGACATCGCGCGCGGGGGGATCCGAAGTGCTCGATCGGCACAGCGGTGCCGTGATTGCGCCCGACGACGCGGGCGCGCTCACGGCGGCGCTGGAGCGATTTCGCGCCGCCGACGGGGTGACGGTGGCCGCGGCCGCGCGCGCGGCGGCGTCGCCGTACACCTACCACCGACAAGTCGCCGCGTTCGAGGAACTCTACCGGGGCAGACACGCAAAAGGTCATTTTCCTTGAGGTATTCCCGTGACGGGCTTACACTTTCGGCGTGGTTTCTCGCCCGGCAGTCTTCATCGATCGTGACGGGACGCTGACCGAGGAAGTGGGCTACGTGAACCACCCGTCTCGCCTTCGCCTCCTGCCGCGCGCAGCACAGGCGATCCGCCGGCTGAACGAGGCGGAAGTGGCAGCGGTCCTGGTCACTAACCAGGCAGGGATCGCCCGCGGCTACTTCTCGGAGGATGTCCTGCACGCCGTCAATGACTCGCTCGTCGCGCAGCTGAAAGACGCGGGAGCGCATCTCGACGGGATCTATGTGTGCCCGCACCACCCCCGCGAAGGCGAGCCGCCGTTCCGAGCGGACTGCGACTGTCGCAAGCCGAAACCTGGTCTCCTCGTGCGTGCAGCCGCAGAGCTCGGTCTCGACCTCCGTGCTTGCACCATGGTGGGCGACAAGGCGAGCGATCTCGTGCCCGCCCGCACCGTGGGCGCGCGGGGCGTGCTGGTGCTCACCGGTTACGGCCGCGGTGAGTGGGAGTATCGCCGCGACCAGTTTCCGGTACCGCCCCACTTCGTGGCCTCGGACCTTCTCGAGGCCGTGGAGTGGGCGCTTGCGGGGCCGCCGGCGTGACGACCGCTCGAGAGCGGCTGAGCGCACTGGTCGATGGCTTTCGCTCCCGCACAGTGGTCGTGCTCGGTGATTTCATCACCGACGAGTACCTCTTCGGCAAGCCTGCCCGCATCTCACGCGAAGCGCCGGTGCTGATTCTGAGATACACGGAACGCGAAGTCCTGATGGGCGGCGCCGGCAACGCCGCGCACAACGTGCACGTGCTCGGCGCGCGCGTGCTGCCCATCGGCATCGTCGGCCGTGACGCGGCGGGTGACGAGCTGCTCGGCCTCTTTCGCGCTGCCGGCATTCCCACCGACGGCGTGGTGACGGAGGTGGGCCGTGTGAGCGCGGTGAAGACGCGCATCATGGCCGGCGGCTACCAAGCGACGCGGCAGCAGGTGGTGCGCGTGGATCGGGAGCCCACCGCGGAGCCACAGCCGATCACGGAGGATGCGCTGCTGGCGCGCCTCACCACGCTTGCCGATCACGCCGACGCCGTCATCGTCTCCGACTATGGCTACGGCGCGGTGACGCCGCGACTCTTCGAGCGCGTGCGCGCGATCGCGCGCAAGACGCCGATGGTCGTGACCGTGGACAGCCGCTACCAGCTCCCGCGCTTCAGCGGGATCACCGCCGCCACGCCCAACGAAGCGGAGCTCGAGCACCTCACCGGCATGCCCGTGGACGACGAGCGCGCGGTGGAGAAAGCGGGTCGCGCGCTGCTCGAGCGTCTCGACGCGCGCCTGCTCCTCGTGACACGGGGCAGCCGCGGCATGGCGCTGCTGGAGCGCGACGGCGCCACCGCCTTCATGCCCATTCACGGTACCGACGAGATCGCCGACGTCACCGGCGCCGGCGACACCGTGATCAGCGTCTTCACCCTCGCCCTCGCCTGCGGCGCTCAGCCCTCTGACGCGGCCGCCCTCGCCAACATCGCCGGCGGCCTCGTCGTCATGAAACGCGGCACCGCCACCGTCACCCCGGAGGAGCTCCGTCACGCGCTCGGATAGAAGAATCATGCGCGGTGGCGATGATCTTCTTTGTTTGAAGATGGGGGCCCGGGACGGGCCCCCAAGCCCCCCGGCGGCGGTCTGACGTTTATGAACGTCCAGGAGGCGCGAGTACTCGCGGAGCGATTGCGCGCGGCGGGCAAGCGGATCGTGCTCGCGAATGGCGTGTTCGATCTGCTGCATGTCGGTCACGTGCGGTATCTGGAGGCGGCGCGCAAGCTGGGGGACGTGTTGTTCGTGGGGGTGAACGGGGATGCGGCGGTGGCGAGGCTCAAGGGAGTGGGGCGGCCACTCATGCCGGCGCTGGAGCGGGCCGAGCTGCTGAGGGCGCTGCGCGCGGTCGATCACGTCGTGATCTTCGAGGAGGACAGCGCCGACGCGCTGCTGTCCGCCGTGCGGCCGCACGTGCACGCCAAGGGCACCGACTACACGGAGGCCTCCGTCCCGGAGGCGGCCACCGCGCGCGGCATTGGCGCCCAGGTCTCCATCGTGGGCGACCCCAAGCACCACGCCACGCGCGACCTCATCGCGGTGATCGCGGCCCGGTTCGCGCGCGACGTGAGGCCATGACGGCTGCGCTGCCGGATCGCCCGCGCCACGTGGCCATCGTCAAGCTGTCGGCGCTCGGCGACGTGGTGCACGCGATGCCGGTGGCGTCCGCCGTCAAGCGCGCATGGCCCGCGGCGCGCGTGACGTGGATCGTGGAGCGCCGGATCGCCAGTGTCCTCGCCGGGCACGCGGCGGTGGATGAGGTGGTGGAGGTCGCCACGCGCCTCTGGCGCCGGGCTCGCCGCGCGGGCGAGATGACGGCGGCGCTGCGGGAGATGGGCGCGCTGCGCCGGCGGTTGCGCGCGCTTGCCATCGACGTCGCCCTTGATCTTCAGGGGCTGATGAAAAGTGGGGTGCTCACG
>JBKKCN010000012.1:0-5061 GCA_046712525.1 Candidatus Rokuibacteriota bacterium | reverse complement strand
AGAGGCCGGCGATGGCGGCCACCGAGACCGCGGCCACCACCAAGCGGTACACGGGATAGTGGATGCCGAGCATCTTCACGGCGCCGGACACCGGAGTGGGCACGCGCTGCACGCCGCCGCCGAAGGTGGCCAGGACGGAATGCTGCAGCACGAGCATCACGCCGGTGGTGGCGATGATGGTCAGGACCTTCTCGTTCTCGACCGGGCGCAGGACCACGCGCTCCATCGCCATCGAGAGCGCGCCCACGGCCACGGGAGCAATCAGCACCGCGGCCGCAAAGCTTCCCGTGGCCCCGAACACGTACCAGGCGATCACCGCGCCCAGCATGTAGAGCGAGCCGTGGGCGACGTTGATGACTTCCATGATGCCGAAGATGAGCGCCAGACCGAGCGCGATGAGGGCGATGACGAGACCCCAGACGAGGCCGTTCAGCACCTGGAACAGCACCAGCGTCGTCAGGTCCATGCGGCGCGCGCGCTCAGTCCGGGAAGTGTCGAACGATCTCCGCCTGCCAGAGGTCGAGCTGGGCCAGGTCGTAGTCGAGCGGCGAGAGCACGATGTACTCGAGGCCGGCCGCGGCCAGCTCCTGGATGCGCGCGCGGATCTGGACCGGGGTCCCCATCAGGTAGCACCGGGTGAGCTGCTCCCAGCTCCGGTGCGTGCCCATCACCCGCTCCAGGCGCGGGCGCTGCTCGCGGTGCGCGACGTCCTCGCGATCCGTCGCCACCACGTGCGTGAAGTTCAGGTGCCCGAAGGTGAGCGACGTGCGCGGGCGGCCGATCTCCCCCAGTCGCTGGACGATCTGCGTCCAGTCACTGAGGATCATCTCGTTCGTGCCCGCGGCGCGGGCGAGCCAGCCGTCGGCGCGCCGGCAGAGACGCTCCAGCACCGACGGCGCGATCACGGCGGGATCGGGCGACAGCGACGTCTTGATCTTGGCGCCGCCCGCCATCCACAGCTTCGGCGGGCTCGGCAGCGGCGGGTCGACCGTCACCGGCGGGAACTGGTAGTAGCGCCCGCGGTGCGTGACTTCCTTGCCCGTCCACAGCGCCGACCAGAGATCCAAAATCTCGTCGGTGCGCCCGCCGCGCTCGGGCAGCGGGACGCCGGCCACCTGGAACTCGGCCGCGTCCCAGCCCACGCCGATGCCGAGCTCGAAGCGCCCGCCGGAGAGAAACACGAGGCTCGCGATCTCCTTGGCGAGGAAGATCGGGTTGCGGATGGGCGGGATCAGGATGCCGGTGGCGAGCTTGATGCGCGAGGTCGCGCCCGCGGCAAATGACAGCGCCTCGAGCGGCGACAGCCACGCGGTGCCGTAGAGGCCGCGCGCCGTCAGCAGGTGCTCGGGCACCCACAGCGCGTCGTAGCCGAGCGCCTCCGCGCGCGTGGCGAACTCGCGGATGCGCCCGGCCGTCTTGAAATCGAGATCGGAAAACGAGAAGGTGGGCAGGCAGAAGCCGAACTTCATCGCGGCAGCTCGATCGGCTCGTCGACAAACACGGTGTATTTGCGCGGCTTACTGCCGGCGTCCTTGGCATCCACATACATGATCGAGCTCTGTCCGCGGATCTCGCGCGGCAGGATCGAGCAGCGGATGAAGCTCGTGGGCTGCGCGGACGACGCCTTCGCATACACGGGCTCGCGGCCGCTCTCGAACCAGGCCTCGCCCGGCTTGATCATGCGGTCCGGCTCGCCCTCCACGCGCAGCTCCATGCTGCCGCCGATCAGGCACCGGATGCCGCCGCCCTTGTGGCGATGCGGCAGCGCCTCGGCGCCGAGGTCGAAGTCCACCCGGTCGCACCGCATCAGGTAGTCGGCCTGCGAGTCCAGCCGGATGTCCTGCGCGAGGATCGGAGCGCCGCGGGCGCCCGCGCCCTCGCCCACGAGTTCGTAACGCAACACGGTGGCGCCGGCCGGCCCGGCCACCGCCGTGCAGGCGCCCGCGCCGTGCCACGCGCCGTTGAGCGGCACGCTCGCGCCGTCCACGGTCAGTGCGCCCTCCAGCAGGTACAGGACGCGGTTCATCGCCGGCAGCGGCTCGCGGGCGTTTGGCGCGAGCCGGTCACGCATGAGGCGCAGGATGTGCTGGGTCATCTCAACCTACACCGGCTCCTTCGTGTAGTCGGTGCCGGGCGGGTTCACCGGGTACACGGATGCCTTGCGATCGATCCTCCGCACGACGTCGACACCCCCCTTGTCGTTGATGCGGCTCAGGTAGAACTCGAGGAAGGCCTGATGGTCCTGCGGCCGGATCTCCTTGGGCCCCTGCGGAAACTCGATCCCCTCCGCCATCTTCATGTTCTCGAGGGCGCGGATGAGCGCGGCGTTGTCGGCCTTGGTCTTCCACTTCGCCTCTTCGATGCCGCGCTTGAACATGTAGACGTTCTCCCACGTCGCCCAGTAGTAGGAGTCCGCGAGATAGCGGTTGCTGCCGATCTCCTTGCCGGTCTCGTCCACGCCGATCGCCTTGCGGATCTCGCGGATGGCCGGCGTGTCCTTGTCCTTGAGATTGCGCGGCAGGCTCTCGGGCACGAGCGTGCCGGCGGCGTCCTTGAGCACGTCAGGCGGCACGGCGGCGGTGACGCCCGTCACGCCCATGACGGGCACGGAGATGCCGAGCTCGCGCCGCTGCTTGAGCAGGCCGATGATGTCGCTCGCGAAGAACACGGCCAGCATGGCCGTCGAGCTGCGGTCGAGCTTGGCCAGGTGCGGGAAGAAATCGCTCGTCTGCAATGGCACCGGGATGGCGCTGGTGACCTCGATGCCGACCGCCTTGAGCCGCGGCGTCCACGCCTCGAAGTGCGACTGGCCCCACGCGTAGTCGGCGTAGAGGATCGTCCACTTCTTGCCATACTCCTTGACGAGGTCCGGCGACACCGTCGCCTGCGCGATCATCTCGGCGTTCGTGATGGTCCGGAAGACCCAGCGGTTGCCGAGCTTGCCCGTGATGGACTGGGCGTTCGCCGTCGGGATGTAGACGGTCTTCAGCTGCTGCACGAGCGGCGCGGACTGAATGGCGATGCCGGAGTGGAGGCTGCCCAGCACGACGTCGGCCTTGTCTTCCTCGATGAGCTTGCGCAGCTTGCGGACGCCGAGGTTCACGTTGGACTCCGTGTCCTCGCTGATGAGCCGCACTTTCTTGCCGGCGATGCCGCCCTGGCCGTTGATCCGGGCCACCACCGCCTTCGCCGTCTTGTCGTACCAGTACCCGTACGAGGCGAGCGCCCCCGTGACGTCGTTCTGAAAGCCGATGACGATCTCGTCTTTTTCCTGCGACCGCGCCACGCTCGGCCACGCCCCGCTGGACGCGGCGGCGGCGGCGATGGTGGCGTTGCGCAGGAACCCGCGTCGGGACACCGTCTGCGAAATGCTCATGGAGACCTCCTGAGGTCGAGGGCATCATACCCGATGCTTCCCGCGACTCCTTGCGGTCCGCATCCCGGCCCGCTCTCGCCGTATTATCGCGTCAGGCGACCGATAAGGAGAGGACGATGCCCCCAGTGAAGCTCTCAGTCCAGGACTGCCTGCCGCGAAGCGCAGGCGAGGCCGTGCTCGTGGGACGCGCGTGGCTGCCGTCGGAGCAAGGCCCGGCGGTCATCGGCGTGCGCGGCGACGAGGCGGTGGATCTCACGCGGTCGTATCCGACCGTCAGCCACCTGCTGAACGTCGCGAAGCCCGCGGACGTGCGCTCCGCGATTGGCAAGGCGCCGGCGCTGGCGCGGCTCGACGTGCTCGTCGGCAACAGCGTGGAAGGCGCGCGGAACGCGGCGACGCCATGGCTCCTGGCGCCGTGCGATCTCCAGGCGGTGAAGGCGAGCGGCGTCACCTTCATCGCGAGCCTGCTGGAGCGCGTCATCGAAGAGCGGGCGCGCGGCAACCCGGCGCTCGCCGACGGCGCGCGACGCGAGATCCAGGCGATCATCGGCCCCGATCTGCGCGGCATCACGCCCGGCTCCCCGGAAGCGGCCCGCGTCAAGGACGTCCTCGTCGCCAAGAGCATGTGGTCGCAGTACCTCGAGGTCGGCATCGGGCCCGACGCGGAGCTCTTCACCAAGTGCCCGCCGATGGCCGCGGTGGGGCTCGGCGCCCGCGTGGGCATCCATCCCAAGTCGGTGTGGAACAACCCCGAGCCGGAGCTGGTGCTCGTCATCAATGGGGCGGGCGCTATCGTGGGCGTCACGCTCGGCAACGACGTCAACCTGCGCGACGTCGAGGGCCGCAGCGCGCTGCTGCTCGGACGGGCGAAGGACAACAACGCCTCCGCCGCCGTCGGACCTTTGATCCGGATGCTGGACGAGCGCTTCACGCTCGACGCCGCGCGGCGGATCAGCTTCGAGACCACCGTGCAGGGCCTCGACGGCTTCAGCGTCAAGCACACGACGCACGTGGGGGAGATCGGGCGCGATCTCGCCGACCTCGCGTCGCAGCTTCACAGCCGCACGCACCAGTATCCGGACGGCGTCGTCCTCTACATCGGCACGATGTTCACGCCGCTGGACGACCGCGGCGCGCCCGGCAGCGGATTCACCCACAAGGTAGGCGACGTGGTGACGATCGCGGCCCCGGAGATCGGCACCCTGGTCAACGAGGTCGTGCACTGCGAGGACGCCGAGCCGTGGACCTTCGGCACCGGCGCCCTCATGGCAAACCTCGCCCGGCGCGGGGTGCTGCGTGGCTGACCTCCTCGCGGGCATCAAGGTCATCGACGCCGCCAACTTCATCGCGGGTCCCGTGTCCACCACCGTGATGGCGGACTTCGGCGCCGACGTTATCAAGGTGGAACCGCCCACGGGCGATATCTATCGGGTGCGCGGCGCCGGCTATCCGGCGAGCGACTACAACTATCCGTGGATCGTCGACAACCGCAGCAAGCGCAGCGTCGCCATCGACCTGCGCACCAGGGACGGCCAGGTGCTGCTGCATCGGCTCGTGCGCGACGCCGACGTCTTCGTGACCAACGCCCCGCTGGAGAGCCGCGGGCGGCTGCGCGTGCGCTACGAAGACCTCGCGCCCCTCAACGAACGGCTGGTCTACGCCTCGATCTCCGCGTACGGCGAGAC
>JBKKCN010000011.1:0-3868 GCA_046712525.1 Candidatus Rokuibacteriota bacterium | reverse complement strand
GGCACGGGCCGGCAAAGTACGATGCTTCGATGGTCGAAACGCTTGCACTGGAGCCGATCGCCTGCCCGTTGTGCGGCGCCGCGGGCGCCACGCCGCTGTGGCAGGAGCGCGATGTCGCCCTCGGCGTGCCCGGCCTCTTCCCCGTCGCGCGCTGCGCCGACTGCGGCCTTCTCTACCAGAACCCGCGCGTGCGGATCGACGACATGGCGCGCATGTACCCCGCCGACTATCCGCCTCATGCGCGCAATCCCGACGTGGCGCGCGCGCTCGCCGACGGCGCCGCCGTGCGGTCAGTGCTCGCGGGCCGCCTCGGGTATCGGCATCTCGCCGCCACCGCCACGTGGCGGAGCCGCGTGGCGGCCCGCTGGCGCCGGCGCCGCATCGAAAAGAACTTCCCCCCCTGGGTGGGAGAGGGGCGGCTGCTCGACGTGGGCTGCGCGACGGGACGCTTCCTGCAGCGGATGAAGGCGATCGGCTGGCGCGTGTCCGGCATCGAGCTGGATCCGGAAGCGGCGGCGACGGCGAAGACGGTGACGCCCGACATCGTCATCGGCGATCCCTCCACGGTGACACTGCCCGCCCAGCGCTTCGATCTGATCACCGCCTTCCACGTCATCGAGCATCTCCCCGACCCGCTCGGCGCGCTTCGCAACATGCTCGGCTGGCTCGCGCCGGGCGGGCTGATGATCGTCGAGGTCCCCAACGCGGGCGGCTGGGGTGGGCGCCTCTTCCGCCGGTACTGGTCGGGACTCGACTATCCCCGGCACCTCGTCCACTTCACGCCCGCCACCATGGGCGCAATGGTCGAGCGCGCGGGCGGCCGCGTGGTGGACGAGCTCCACTGGTCGAAGCCGCGCTGGATCACACGCAGCATCCGTCACTGGCTGGGTAGCCGCCGCGGCGCGGGCGCGCGCCTGGCGCTGGCCGCGCTCGACAGCCGCCTGGGGGGGGGCGTGGTGAAGCTGATCCTCGAGATCGCGCTGCGGCCGGCCTCCCTCGCGCGCGCGGGCGAGGTCGCGCGCTACTTCATCCGGCATCGCGAGGCTGTGCGGTGACGCGGTCGAAGGTGCGCGTCCTCATCCTCACCGCCAGCTACGGCTCCGGGCACAACGAAGCGGCCAACTGCCTGGCGGCGGGCTTCGAGCGCGCGGGCGCGGAGGCGATCGTCGTCGATCACTTCAAGGCCCTCGTCAATCCCGTCTTCGAGCGCGCTACGCGCGCCTTCTACTTCGCGCTCCTGCGGCGCGCCCCCCTCGTGTGGGGCATGGCGTACGGCGTGGGCGACTGGCTGGCAAGCGACTCCGTGCTCACCTTCGGCGCCACGCGCGTGGGCGCGGAAGCGCTGGGACGGCTCGTCCTGCGCCTCGCGCCCGACGCCGTGGTCTCCGTGCACGCCACGCCGGCGGCCGTGATGTCGACGCTACTCGGGCAGGGCCGCCGCCTGCCTCCGCACACGACCGTCGTCACCGACTTCGTCGCCCACAGCCAGTGGATCGCCCCCAACATCGACCGCTATTGCGTGGCCGCGGACGAAGTGCAGCACGAGTTCGTGGCGCGCGGCATCCCGCGCGAGCGCGTCACGGTGACCGGCGTGCCCGTGCGCGCGGAGTTCGCCGTCCCCGTCGATCCCGCCGCCGCCCGCCGGGCGCTCGGCCTGTCGCCCCGCACGCCGGTGGTGCTCGCGATGGCGGGCTCGTACGGCTCCGTGGGCCGCCTGCCCGACGTGGCGCGCGCGCTCCTGACGCTCGAGCGCCCGCCGCAGGGCGTGCTCGTGGCCGGTCGCGACGAAGCGCTCGCGGCCACCCTGCAACGCCTCACCGCGGGCACGCCGCTGCGCACCCTCGGCTACTCGAGCGATGTGCGCACGCTCATGGCAGCTGCCGATCTCCTCGTCACCAAGGCAGGCGGCATGACGCTGGCGGAGGCGATGGCGGCGGAGGTGCCCCTGCTCGCGTACGGCTCGCTGCCGGGACAGGAGCGGCGCAACGAGCGCTTCGCCTCGCGCGCCGGCATCGCGCTCATCGCCCGCTCGCGGGGCGACCTGCGGCGGCTGCTCGCGCAGGCGCTCGGCGATCCCGAGCTGCTCGAGCACCTGCGTGAGCGCATGCGGCAGGCGCGCCGGCCCGACGCCACGCGCCACATCGTGGCCACCGTCCTCGAGCGCGCGGCGCTGCCGTCATGATCAAGTCGAGCCTGGTCCTCGGCAGCACCGGCATGCTCGGCTACTCGTTCGCCGCGCACCTGTTCACGCTCGGCTGCGTGTGGCGCGGCCCGCGCGCCAGCAACGCCGTCGCCCTCACCTTCGACGACGGCCCCGATCCCGAGTACACGCCGCGCGTACTGGACATCCTCGCCGCCCGCGACGTACGCGCGACGTTCTTCCTCGTCGGCGAGCGTGCCGAGCGCTCCCCCCACACGGTCAGGCTCATCCACGAGCGAGGCCACGAGATCGCCAGCCACGGCTGGTCTCACCGCAACCTCTGGATCTGCGGCCCCCGCCGAACATTCAAGGAGATCGGCCGCACCCACGAGACCCTGACCGCCCTCACCGGCCGCGCGCCCGCGCTCTTCCGGCCGCCGTGGGGCGCCGTGAACGCGGCCATGTTCGGCGCGCTGAAGCGCTACAAGCAACGCTGCGTCTTCTGGTCCGTGCAGCCCGAGGGGCTCCGCCAGCAGCCCGCGGCGAGCCAGGCTGCGTACGTCCTGCGCAAGGCCCGTCCCGGGATGATCGTCGATCTGCACGACGCGGAAGGTACCAGGGGCGCGCCGGCACGACTGTGCGACGCGCTGCCGTCCATGATCGAGGGCCTGAAGGAGCGCGGCTACCGCTTCACAACGGTGACCGACATGCTCCCGCGCGTCGACTGACGCGGATTATTCACGAGCGGAGTTCGGCTTCGGGGTGCGAGGACCACGTGGATGGTGGCCGAATCGGGCCGAGGGTGGCTGGGCTCCATCGACACGCCTTGTGCGTTTCTAGTTGAGAGGGAAACGGGTCCCTGCACCCCGAAGCCGAACTCCGCTCGGTAGAGTGAAGGGCGAGCGCGGTCGTGTACAGGCCCGGCGGCGCCCCACTGTTTCCGCCCTTTCGGGTCGGTGTCCATTCGCCGAATGGGCCATCACGCGTTTCTCGCCCCTCCTCATCGAACCGGACGTGCGGTTTTCCCGCATCCGGCTCTCGGACGGGTTTCACACCCGAGCATGCACAGGTGACCCAAGATGAAGGCGCCGGAGCCTGAGCACGCCAAGCTCCTCGAACACCACTGCTGCGGAAAAGCGCCTCGTCCCGCGCGTCGGGACCTTGTGTCGCCGCCCCAGGAAATGTCGCGCTCGTTCGTAGACGTAGTTGTCGACCGCCCGATAGGCCAGGTACCGCGTGCCGTAGCCGAAGTAGTTCGCCCACCCGCGCAACAGCCGGTTGAGCTCCCCCACGACCACCCCCCACGGCGCTGGGTTGCGCGGGCGGAGGATCCGCCGGATGCCACCCTTCACCCGCTGGACCGCCGGCTTGGCAGGCGCGGCCCCGAGGTACCAGTGCCCATCCTTCCGGTACCGCATCGGCCCAAAGGTGTAGCCCAGAAAGTTGAACGACTCGCGCCGGCCATCACACACCCGGGTCTTCTGCTCATTGAGCGTCAGCCCCATGGTGTGAAACCACCGACGACTCTGCGCGAGCACCTCCGCGGCCCCGTCGCGACACAGGACCACGAAGTCATCCGCGTAGTTGACGAGCCGTGCCCCATAGCGCCGGTCGAGCCCTCGAAGACGGAAGACTTTCAGATAGCGATTCATGTAGAGGTTCGCGAGCAGCGGCGAGATCACGCCGCCTTGCGGCGTGCCCCGCGTCGCCCGCTTACCCCCGCTGTAC
>JBKKCN010000010.1:0-10924 GCA_046712525.1 Candidatus Rokuibacteriota bacterium | reverse complement strand
ATGCTGGCGGCGGGCCACCCCGAGTGCCGCTACGTGGCCACGGTGTGCCCGTCCTACGCGGTGGAGATGATGAACAAGGTCCGCCGCGCCCTCACCATCGGGGGGCCCACCTTCATTCACTCCCTCGATCCCTGCCCGAAGGGGTGGGACTACGACCCCATGCTCTCGCACGAGCTGGGCGAGCTTGCCATCGAGACGGGAATCTTCCCGCTCTACGAGGTCGAGGACGGCGAGCTGAGGTACTACGGCAAGACGAAGGCGATCGTGGAAGGCCGCGCGCGCAAGCCCGTGCGCGAGTACCTGCTCAAGCAGGGCCGCTTCGCCCATTTCACGGAAGAGGATCTCGCCTATTTCCAGGCCAAGGTCGACGAGCAGTGGGACAAGTGGGACATCCCGGGTGTGGTGCCCTTCAAGCGCGCCGACGGCGCGCATGGCGTGAAGAAGTAGACCGCGCAAGCTCGTGACCGAAGCTCCGCGCTTCATCCGTGGGGCCAGGCGCAAGCGTGCGACTGGCCCCACCGTGCTCTCGGTCCAGAACGGGTGCCGGGGACCTGGGGTCGGGAACTTTCGCAGTCTTTCCACGGTTGCGCGGGCACGCCGCTCAACGATGAGAGGAGATCCATAATGCGATCGATCACTCGCCTCGGTTCGCTCGCCCTCGTGCTCTCGGTGCTGTTGACGGCGCCTGTCACCGTCCACGCCGCCTGGGAGCCCACCAAGCCCATCGAGTTCGTGATTCCCGCCGGCACCGGGGGCGGCGCCGACCAGATGGCCCGTCTCATCGCCGGCCTCGCGGAAAAGCACAAGCTCACGCCGCGGCCCATCATCGTCGTCAACAAGTCGGGGGGCGCGGGGGCGGAGGGTTTTCTGCACGTCAAGGGCAAGAAGGGCGACGCCCACACCATCATCATCACGCTCTCCAACCTCTTCACGACGCCGCTGCACACGGGCGTGCCTTTCAACTGGAAGGAGCTCACGCCCGTCGCGCGCATGGCGCTCGACCGCTTCATCCTGTGGGTCAACGCGGACGCGCCCTACAAGACGGCGCGCGAATACCTGGCGGCGGTGAAGGAGAAGCCGGCGGGGATGAAGATGGGTGGTACCGGCTCCGCGCAGGAAGATCAGATCATCACCATCCAGCTCGAGCAGGCGCTGGGCGGTAAGTTCACCTACGTGCCCTTCAAGGGGGGCGGCGAGGTGTGCGTCAACCTGGTGGGCAAGCACGTGGATTCCACCGTCAACAACCCCATCGAGTGCGTCAGCCACTGGAAGGCGGGTCGCGTGCGGCCGCTCGCTGTCTTTGATGCGGAGCGCATCCCCGACGCCGACTGGAAGGAGATCCCCACCGTCAAGGAGGCGCTCGGCGCCGACATCAGCTACAACATGCTGCGCGGCATCTTCGGCGCCCCCGACATGCCGAAGGACGCCGTGGAGTGGTACGTGGGCTTCCTCAAGAAGGTCTACGACACGCCCGAGTTCCAGGATTACCTGCACAAGGGCGCGCTCAAGGGCGCCTTCACGAGCGGCGCCGAGTACGTGAAGTGGGTGGAAGGCGCCGAGCAGCTGCACAAGGATCTCATGACGAAAGGTGGGCTGCTCAAGCAGTAGATGCGCACGGCGGACCTCGTCACCGCCTCCCTGCTCATGCTGCTGGGCGGCGTCGTCCTCTCCGACGCCGTCCGGCTCGGCATCGGGTGGGGCACCGACGGACCCCGCAGCGGATTCTTTCCCTTCTGGCTCGCGCTCGTGATGGTGTCGACGTGCCTGCTCATCGTGGTGCAGGCGGTGCGGCGGCCCTCGCCGCGGCCGTTCACCACACGGGAGCAGGCGCGTCCCGTCCTCAAGGTGCTGTGGCCGGCGGCGGCCATGGTGGTGCTCATGCAGGTCACCGGTCTCTACGTGGCGGCCGCCGTGTATATCGGCTTCTACATGCGCTGGATCGGGCACCACGGCTGGCCCGCGGTAATGGCGGTGTCCGTCGCCGTGCCCGTCGCCACCTTCCTCATCTTCGAGACCTGGTTCCTCGTGCCCATGCCCAAGGGCCCGCTCGAGGCGTGGCTGGGCTACTGAGCATGGGACTGGACAACCTCTTCCTCGGCTTCCAGGTGGCGGTGACGCCGTTCAACCTGTTCATCGCCGTGGTGGGCATCCTGCTCGGCACCATCATCGGTGTGCTGCCGGGCCTCGGGGGCGCCAACGGGGTGGCCATCCTCCTGCCACTCACGTTCACGATGCCACCCACCTCGGCCATCATTCTGTTGACGTCGATCTACTGGGGCGCGCTCTTCGGGGGCGCCATCACCTCCGTGCTCTTCAACATCCCCGGCGAGCCGTGGTCGGTGGCCACCACCTTCGACGGCTACCCGATGGCGCGCAACGGGCAGGGGGGCCAGGCGCTCACGGCGGCCTTCACCTCGTCGTTCGTGGGCGCCTTCTTCTCCATCGTCCTCATCACGCTCTTCGCGCCCATCCTCGCCGAGATCGCGCTCAAGTTCGGGCCGCCGGAGTTCTTCGCCATTCAGCTGCTGACGTTCTCGAGCTTCGTCGGCCTCGGCGGTGGCAATCCGGCCAAGTCCCTGGTGTCGATCCTGCTGGGGTTCATCCTCGCCTGCGTCGGACTGGACATCGTGACAGGCCAGCTACGGCTGACCTTTGGCATCACGGACCTCATGAAAGGCTTTGACTTCATCGTCGCCGTCATCGGGCTCTTCGGCATCGGAGAGATCCTGCTTTCGGTGGAGGAAGGTCTGCGCTTCCATGGCGCCCGGACCACCATCAATCCGCGGGTGGTGCTGGACACCTGGAAGATCCTGCCCAGGTACTGGCGAACGTTCGTACGCGGCTCCTTCATCGGCTTCTGGATGGGCTTCAAGCCGGGCGGCGCGACGCCGGCCTCCTTCATGAGTTACGCGTTCGCCAAGCGGTTCTCGAAGCATCCGGAGCGTTTCGGCAAGGGTGAGATCGAGGGTATCGTGGCGCCGGAGACGGCCGCCCACGCCGCCGGCGTGGCGGCCATGCTCCCCATGATCACGCTCGGTATTCCGGGCTCGCCCACGGCCGCCGTCATGCTGGGGGGGCTGATCATCTGGGGCCTGCAGCCGGGACCGATGTTGTTCATCGAGAAGCCTGATTTCGTGTGGGGCCTGATCGCGAGCATGTACACGGGCAATATCATCGGCGTGCTCATGGTCCTCCTCTTCGTGCCCTTCTTCGCGGCCATCCTGCGCATTCCCTTCGCCATCCTCACCCCGCTCATCGTGGTGGTGTGTGCCATCGGCTCCTACGCCGTCCACAACAGCATGATTGACATCTGGTACATGCTGATCTTTGGCGTGATCGGCTATGTCTTCAAGAAGCTCGACTACCCGCTGGCCCCCCTCGTGCTCGCCCTCGTCCTCGGCGATCTCGCGGAGAACGCGCTGCGCCAGAGCCTCATCATGTCGCAGGGCTCGCTGGCCATCTTCGTGACGCGCCCCATCGCGGGCGCCCTCACCGGCGTCGCCCTTCTCTTCTTCGCGCTGCCCCTGCTCACGCCGTGGTGGCGTCGCGTGCGGGGGACGCCGGTGACGACGGCGCTGCCGTGATGGCCGCAGGGGAGGCGTTCGCATGGCGTTCCTGAGTGATCCGGAGTTCTGGGCGCGGTGGCTGAGCATCGTGATCATCGATCTCACGCTCGCGGGCGACAACGCACTCGTCATCGCGCTCGCCGTGCGCACGCTGCCCGCCAGGCAGCAGTTCTGGGGACGGATGTGGGGCTCGGTGGGCGCGGTGGGGCTCCGGCTCGTCTTCATCACCATCATCACCTACCTGCTGAAGATCCCCTTCCTCCAGGTGGTGGGCGGGCTGCTGCTGATCTGGATCGCGCTGAAGCTGGTCCGCCAGGAGTCGGGAGCAGAGGAGCACGTCAAGCAGGGGACGTCCCTGTGGGAAGCGGTGTGGGTCATCATCGTCGCCGACGTCGTGATGAGCCTCGACAACGTGCTCGCGGTGGCGGCGGCGGCCCACGGTGATCTCACCCTCGTCGTCTTCGGTATCGCGCTCTCGCTGCCGCTGGTGGTGTGGGGAAGCGGGATCCTTGCGCGCCTGATGAACCGGTTTCCCTGGATCATCTGGATCGGGGGCGGCATCCTCGGCTACGTGGCGGGCGAGATGATCCTGAAGGATCGCCTCGTCCACGAGTGGCTCGGGCCGCGGGCGGACATCCTTCACCTGCCCGTGGCCATTGCGCTGGCCGCCATCATCACGGCGCTGGGCTGGTATTACGCCCAACGAGGACGGCGGCCCGCGAAGCTGCCGGAGAATCTCTGAGCATGGAACTGTCGCCCATCAAGTCGACGCGCATCTATCAAGAGATCGTTCGACAGGTAAAAGCCATGATCGCCGAGGGACGGCTCAAGAGCGGCGACCAGCTGCCCCCGGAGCGGGATCTTGCCGACAAGTTCGTGGTGAGCCGGACCTCCGTGCGCGAGGCGCTGCGCGCGCTGGAGAGTCTCGGCCTCGTGGAGATCCGGCCCGGGGAAGGCACGTTCGTCCGCGAAGTCTCGATCGAGACGCTCATCGAGCCGCTCGCGCTCCTCATGGTGTCTCAGCGCGAGGCCATCGGCGAGCTCTTCGAGGCGCGCCGGCTCCTCGAGCCCACCATCGCCGCCCTCGCCGCCACGCGCGCCACCCCGGAAGAGATCCACGAGATGGAGCGCATCCTCGAGCAGCAGGCGAAGGAGATCGCGACGGGCAAGACGGGGCTCGCCGAGGACGCCGCCTTTCATGGCGCGATCGGGGCGGCCGCGCACAACCGGGCCATCACCCGCATCGCGCACGCGGTGATGGACCTCCTCACGCAGAGCCGCGAGGAGTCGTTGAACACGCCGGGGCGGCCGAACCGCTCGCACGAAGACCACAAGAGGATCGTGGCCGCCATTGCCGCGCGCGACGAGGCGGGCGCGCGCCGCGCCATGCTCGATCACCTCGAAGCGGTGGAGACGCTCGTGCTGGGCGTGGAGGCGAAGGAGGGCGGGCTCCGTCCCTCCCGCCGCCGTGCAGGCGCGCCTTGACGGATTCTCGCGGCGAGGCCTATACTGCGCACGCGATGAATCCGACGATGTTGCTGACGCTTCTGGGGCTCATTACCCTGCTGGCCCTGCCGGGCCTGCCTGGAGCGTCCGCGCACTAGTCGACGACGGACGCCACGGGCAGGAGCCAGGCCCGTGGCGAAGCGATGCTGAAGGCCACGGGTCAAGCGATCCGTGGCCTTTTGCTTTTTCCTGAGGAGAGGGCGTACGAGACAGGGAGCGACGGCAGTGCTCGAGCGCAGAGCAGGCGCGCACGGTAGGAACATTGACACTACCGCGCGTAATCCTGTAATGTTTAAAGACTTTTCCTGTCGACCAGGACGGAGACCTGCGCCTATGACGAAATTCGTGTACTCCTTCGGTTCCGGCAAGGCAGAAGGCTCGTCGCTGATGCGCAACCTGCTCGGGGGCAAGGGTTGCGAGCTCGCGGAAATGACCAACCTCGGGATTCCGGTGCCGCCGGGCTTCACGATCACCACGCAGACGTGGGCGCACTACAACCGCGCGGGCCGCAAGTTCCCCGACGACATGTGGGAGCAGGTGCTCGCCGGCCTCGCCAAGCTCGAAGAAGACGCGGGCTGCCGTCTCGGCGACGTCAAGCGCCCGCTGCTGGTGTCGGTGCGCTCCGGCGCGCGCGTGTCGATGCCGGGCATGATGGAGACGGTCCTCAACCTCGGCCTCAACGACACCACGGTGGAAGGGCTCACAGAGTGGACGGGCAACGAGCGCTTCGCCTGGGACTGCTACCGCCGCTTCATCACGATGTTCGGCGACGTCGTGCTCGGTATCAAGCGCGAGGCCTTCGACGAGCATCTGACCCACCTCAAGGCCCGGCTGCGCGTGGACAGCGATCCCCAGGTGCCGGGCTCCGAGCTGCGCAAGCTCGCGCAGACCTACAAGGATGTGGTGAGCGAGCGCACAGGGGCGCCCTTTCCTCAGGACGCGCGCGAGCAGCTGCGCCTGGCCATCAAGGCCGTGTTCGACTCCTGGTTCGGCAAGAAAGCGGTCGAATATCGCCGCATCAACAACATTCCCGCGGACTGGGGCACGGCGGTGACGGTGATGTCGATGGTCTTCGGCAACCTCGGCGAGACCTCGGGCACCGGCGTGGGCTTCACGCGCGATCCGCGGACGGGCGAGCGTCGCTTCTACGCCGAGTTCCTCGCCAACGCTCAGGGTGAAGATGTCGTGGCCGGTATCCGAACGCCCGAAAGAATCGAGCGGCTGCGCGACCGCATGCCCGTCGTCTACGACGAGCTGCTCGCCATCGCGGACCGCCTCGAGCGCCACTACAAGGACATGCAGGACATCGAGTTCACGATCCAGGAGGGCAAGCTCTACCTGCTGCAGACGCGCGCGGGTAAGCGCTCGGCGGCGGCCGCCATCCGGGTCGCCGTCGACCTCGTGCGTGAGAGTGTGATTGACCAGCACACCGCGCTCTTGCGCGTACGGCCCCAGGACCTGAGCCAGATCCTGCACCCCGGCTTCGATCCGAGGGCCAAGGCGGCCGCCGTGGAGGCCGGGCGGCTGCTCGCGCGCGGCCTGCCCGCGGCGCCCGGAGCCGCGGTGGGCGAGGCGGTGTTCGACGCCGATCGTGCCGTGGAGTGGGCGAAGGAAGGCCGCAAGGTCGTCCTCGTGCGCGCGGAGACGTCGCCGGAGGACGTGGCGGGGATGTACGCCGCGCAGGGCATCGTGACCTCGCGCGGCGGCCGCACCTCGCACGCGGCGGTGGTCGCCGTCGGTATGGGCAAGTCGTGCGTGGTGGGTGCGGGCGACGTCGCTGTGGACGAGGCGCGCCGGGCGTTCATCGCGGGCGGGCGTACGGTACGTGAGGGCGACGTGGTCTCGGTAGACGGCAGCACGGGCGAGGTCTTCCTCGACGCCATCGACACCGTGGAGGGCGAGCTCGCGCCGGAGTTCAAGGAATTCCTGAAGTGGGCCGACACGTACCGCACGCTCGGGGTGCGCGCCAACGCCGACACGCCCGAGGACGCGCGGCGCGCGCGCGAGTTCGGCGCGGAGGGCATCGGCCTCGTGCGCACCGAGCACATGTTCTTCGCGCCCGAGCGCATCGCCATCGTGCGCGACATGATCATGGCCGGAGATCCCGTCACGCGCCGCGCCGCCGTGCAGAAGCTGCTGCCCTTCCAGCGCGACGATTTCGTGGGCATCTTCCGGGCGATGGACGGCCTGCCCGTCACCATTCGCCTCCTCGATCCGCCGCTGCACGAATTCCTCGCCAATCCGAAGGAATACCGCGAGATGCTCGAGGAGCGCGCGCGGATGGAAGCGCTCAACATCAGCCCCGCCCGCAAGGACGCCCTCGACGAGAAGCTGGCGAAGATCGACTCCCTGCGCGAGGCGAACCCCATGCTGGGCCACCGCGGCTGCCGCCTCGGCATCACCTCGCCCGAGATCTACGGCATGCAGGTGCGGGCCATCATGGAAGCCGCGTGCACGGTGGCGGAGCAGGGCGTCAAGGTCGAGCCCGAGATCATGATCCCGCTCACGGGCACCGTGGGCGAGATGAAGCTGACCTACGAGAACACCAAGAAGGTGGCGGACGGCGTGCTCGCCGAGATGGGTGTGACGGTCAAATACCTCATCGGCACCATGATCGAGGTCCCGCGGGCGGCGCTCATCGCGGACAAGATCGCCCAGGACGCCGAATTCTTCTCCTTCGGCACCAACGACCTCACCCAGATGACGTTCGGCTACAGCCGCGACGACGTGGCGAAGTTCCTGCCCGACTACCTCCAGAAAGGGCTGCTGCCGCACGATCCCTTCGCGGTCCTCGACCAGGAGGGCGTGGGCGAGCTGATCAAGATTGGCATCGAGCGCGGGCGTCGCACGCGCCCCGACCTCAAGGTCGGCATCTGCGGCGAGCACGGCGGAGAGCCGTCGTCCGTCGAGTTCTGTCACCGGGTGAACATGACCTACGTCTCGTGCTCGCCGTTCATGATCCCCATCGCGCGCCTGAGCGCGGCGCAGGCCCGGATCAAGACGCGCGAGGCGTCCGCGGAAGGAGCGCCCAATGCCTAGCTTCGAGGGTGTGTTCGTCCCCGTTCCCACTCCCTTCAGGGGTGACGACGTCGCCACCGACCGGCTTGCGTCCAACTTCCGGAACTGGAACGCGACGAAGCTGTCCGGGTACGCCGTGCTGGGGTCGACGGGCGAGTTTCCGATGCTGAGCGAGGGGGAGCGAGACCGGGTGCTCGTGGCCGCCCGCGAGGCCATTCCGCGCGACAAGACGTTCCTGGCGGGGACGGGGGCGAACTCCACGCTGCACACAATTCGGCAGACGAAGCGGGCGGCCGAGATCGGGGCCGACGGCGCCATCGTCATCACGCCCCACTACTTCACGAAGGGGTTCAGCCAGGCGACGGCGCAGGTGCGGCACTACATGGCGGTGGCGGATGCCTCACCCATTCCGATCCTGCTGTACAACTTCCCGCTCAACACCGGGCTGAATCTCGAGGCGGAGACGGTGGCGCGCATCGCGGAGCACCCGAACGTGTGCGGCATCAAGGACTCGTCCGGCAACATTCCGCAGGTGGCGCAGATCATCGACCAGACACCGAAGACCTTCCACGTGCTCGTGGGCGCCGCTTCCGCGTTGCTGCCCGCCCTCGCCATCGGCGGCAGCGGAGGCGTGCTCGCCCTCGCGCTCATCGCGCCCCGCGAGTTCTGCGACGTGTACGCGCTGGGCAAGGCCGGCCGCTGGGAGGAAGCGAAGGCGCTGGCGGCGCGCATGCTCTGTGCCGATCGCGGCATCGCGGGCCGGTACGGGATCGGCGGTCTCAAAGCGGCGCTCGACCTCCAGGGAGTGTTCGGCGGCCCCTGTCGCTCGCCGCTGTCCACCCCGGGCGGCGACGCTATCGAGGACATCAAGGAAGCGCTCGCCACGGCGGGACTGCTCTAGGAGGATGGGAGTGAAACTGTCAGGTGCCAGGATCCTGCTCGAGTGCTTGAAGCGCGAGGGCGTCGACATCATCTTCGGCCTGCCCGGCGGCGCCGTGCTACCGATCTACGACGCCCTCTATGACTTCGAGGGCATCCGCCACGTCCTCGTGCGCCAGGAGGCGGCGGCCGGTCACGCCGCGGAAGGCTACGCGCGGGCGACGGGCAAGGTGGGCGTGTGCCTGGTGACGTCCGGCCCCGCCGCCACCAATCTGGTGACGGCGCTGCAGGACGCGATGATGGATTCCATCCCCATCGTGGCCTTCACGGGCCAGGTGCCCACGCACCTCATCGGCAATGACGCCTTTCAGGAGGCGGACAACGTCGGGATCACCCGCTCCTGCACCAAGCACAACTTCCTGGTGAAGGACGGCAAGGACCTCGGTCCCATCATCCGCGAGGCGTTCCACATCGCGCTCACGGGGCGCCCGGGGCCGGTGCACGTCGACCTGCCGAAGGACGTGCTCGTGAAGGAAGCGGAGCTGATCTGGCCGGAGAAGGTGAGCCTGCGCTCCTACAACCCGAACTACGACGGCCACCCGGGCCAGATCAAGCGCGCGGCGAAGTCGATGCTGCGCGCGCGCAAGCCCGTGCTGTACGTGGGCGGCGGCGTCATCTCCTCGGACGCCAACGCGGAGTTGCTCGAGCTTGCCGAGCTCACCGAGATCCCGGTCACCACCACGCTGATGGGCCTCGGCGCCTTTCCCTCCGCGCATCCGCTGTCGCTCGAGATGCTCGGCATGCACGGCACGTACTACGCGAACATGGCGGTGCACCACTCCGACGTGCTGGTGGCGGTGGGCGCGCGCTTCGACGACCGTGTCACGGGCAAGGTGGACGCCTTCGCGCCCCACGCCGAGATCGTGCACATCGACATCGATCCTTCGTCGATCTCCAAGAACCTGAAGGTGGACGTGCCCATTGTGGGCGACTGCCGGCGTGTGCTGCGCGCCCTCGTGGATGCCGTGCGCGAGGAAATGCGCGGCGATGCGCCCTCGCTGGCGAAGGAGGCGCGCAAGCAGTGGCTGGCGCAGATAGCGGAGTGGAGGAAGTTCGGCCCCCTCCGCTACGACCAGGGGCCGGACGTGATCAAGCCGCAGTACGTCATCCAGGAGATCTCCAACATTACCCAGGGTGAGGCCTTCATCGTGACGGGCGTGGGGCAGCACCAGATGTGGGCGGCGCAGTTCTACAAGTTCAAGCATCCTCGTGCGTGGTTCACGTCGGGCGGTCTGGGGACGATGGGCTACGGGCTGCCCACCGCGATGGGCGTGGCGGCCGCGCACCCGGGCCGGCACGTCATCAACATCGACGGGGACGGCTCCTTCGCCATGAACAGCCAGGAGCTCGCCACCTGCTTCACGGAGGGGCTGCCCGTGAAGACCGTCATCATCAACAACAGCGGGCACGGCATGGTGCGGCAGTGGCAGCGCATCATCTACAACGAGCGCTTCTTCGCCATCGACCTGCCCAACATCCCGGACTTCGTGCGGCTGGCGGAGGCCTACGGGTGCATGGGGCTGCGGGTGACGAAGCCGAGCGAGGTGGTGCCCGCCATCGAGAAGATGCTCAGCACGCCGGGGCCGGTGATCCTCGACGTCATCGTGGACAAGGACGAGTGCGTGTTCCCGATGGTGCCCGCGGGAGGAGCCAACGTCGACATGATCCTCGAGCTTCCCAGCAAGGCGGTCAAAGAGAAAGCCGCCAAGTCGCAGACGGGGTTCTGATGCAGAACGGTACCGAGCCCCGCAAGCACACCATCTCCGTTCTCGTGGAGAACAAGTTCGGCGTGCTCTCGCGCGTGGCCGGCCTCTTCTCGGCGCGCGGTTACAACATCGAGAGCCTCTCGGTGGGCGAGACCCTCGACGAAACTGTTTCCCGCATGACCATCGTGG
>JBKKCN010000009.1:0-7000 GCA_046712525.1 Candidatus Rokuibacteriota bacterium | reverse complement strand
AGGTGGTCGAGCCCCCGCGTGCCGATGCTTCGGCGCAGGTGGACGCCGGCGCCTTCCACGACGGGCTCCGGGCGGACGACCTGCGCGACGGGGCGTGAGGTTGCGGTCTTCATGACATTGAGATGCTCCAGGGGATTCAGGCGGTGCAGAGCAAGTTGCGGAGAATCGACGGCTGGCGGAAGATCGCCGCGGTGCTCAGCCAACACACGGCGGTGGCGGCCTGACGATCGTACGCGCGGTGCTCGCAGTGGCCCTCGCCGTCGGCATTCTTGCCTTGCCCCTCGCCAGCGAGGCGCAGCCGGCGACGAAGGTCTGGCGCATCGGCTATCTCGGATACGCGCACCCCACCGAAGCGAGGGACGTGGAGGCGTTTCGGCAGCGCCTCCGCGACCTCGGCTACGTCGAGGGGAAGAACCTCGTCATCGAGTCGAGGTTGGCGGCATCGAGCTTCGAGCGGCTTCCCGCGCTGGCGGCCGAGCTGGTCAGTCTCAAGTTGGACGTCATCGCGGCCTACGGCAATACGAAGATCGTGGCGCTGATGCGGGCGACTCAAGCGATTCCCATCGTCATGATCATCGCGGGCGATCCGGTCGGGGGGGGCTGGTGAGCAGTCTGGCTCACCCCGGAGGCAACGTGACAGGGCTCTCGAATCTCGGGGAGGGGCTGAGCGGCAAGTGGTTGGAGCTCCTCACGCAGACCGTGCCCGGCCTTACGCGGGTGGGCGTGCTGATGGATCCGAACGCACAAACGCATGCAACGTACTTGCGGGAGATCAAGACGGCGGGGCAGCGGACCGGCATCACCACCCTAGGGTTGGACGCACGAGGGCGCGACGAGATCGAGCGCGCGTTCGCCGCGCTCACGAAAGCGCGTGCGCAGGGCCTCATCGTGCTGCCGAACCCCGTCACGTTGACGCTCCAGCCGCAAATTCTCGAGCTCGCCGCGAAGAACCGGCTGCCTGCGATGTATCCGTGGCGGGCGTTCACCGAGAGCGGCGGCCTCATGGCGTACTCGACCAACCGCACGGAGATGTATCGGCGTTCGGCGACGTTCGTGGACAAGATCCTCAGGGGCGCGAAGCCGGCCGACCTCCCCATTGAGCAGCCCACGAAATTCGAGCTGGTCATCAACCTGAAGACGGCGAAGGCGCTCGGCTTGACGATCCCGCCGTCGCTGCTGCTGCGGGCGGACCAGGTGATCGAGTGAATCGCCCGGGAATCGCAGGTGCTACTGCTACGGTGCCCGTTTCAGCGGTCCGAGAGCAGCGTGCTATCATTCGGCCGTTTTCGATTCCGCCCCCGACGTCCACTGGAGGACATGACATGCTCGCTCGCTTGACCGTGCTGTTCGTCGTCGCCGTGCTCGCCGTGCTGCCGCTCGCCACCCATGCGCAGACGCCGCAGTTCACCTGGAAGACGGGCACCGCCACGGGGCCGGGCAACCCGATGAACGACGCGATGTACGAGCTGCAGAAGCAGCTCGCCGAGAAGAGCAAGGGCCGCGTGAAGCTCGAGGTCTTCATCGCCAACCAGCTCGCCAAGGGCGAGGGCGCGCACCTCGAGGGCGTGCAGCTGGGCACCATCGACGTCTTCGCCGTGGGCAGCGCGCCCGTGGGCGGCAGCTTCGAGCCGCTCTACCAGGCGCTCGACCTGCCCTTCTTCTGGACGTCGCGCGAGCAGGTGTGGAAGGTGATGGACGGCCCTCTCGGCCAGGAGCTGCTGAAGAAGATGGAGAGCAAAGGGCTCCAGGGCTTCTGCTTCGGCGGCGGCTGGGGTTTTCGCAACATGATGTCCAACAAGCGCGCCATCGCCATGCCCGACGACATGAAGGGGCAGACGATCCGCGTGCAGGAGTCGCCCACGTACATCGCGCTCATGAAGGCCCTCGGCGCCAACCCGGTGCCGATGCCGTACATCGAGATGTACCTCGCGATGAAGCAGGGCACCGTGGACGGCATGGAGCTGCCCTCGTTCACGCTCACCTCGGACAAGTTCCACGAGGTGACGAAGTACTACTCGCTCACTCGCCACTCGTACCCGCCCATCGCGTACTTCATGAACCTCAAGAAGTTCCAGGCGCTCCCCGCGGACATCCAGGCCGTCACCAGGGAGTCCATGCAGGCGGCGTGCAAGGCGCACCGGAGCTTCGAGGTCGAGAGGGAGAAGAACGACTTCGACATCATGAAGAAGGCGGGCGTGCAGATCAACGAGGTCAAGGACGTCAACGCCTTCCAGTCGCTGATGAAGCCCGTGTACGCGGCCGTGCAGGAGAAGGTGGGCAAGGAGTTTATGGACCGCCTCGCGACGGCCGCCGCGCAGGCGAAATAACCCGGTGATCCGGCGCGCGCTGTCCCACCTGGTCGAGGGTGTCCTCCTCGTCCTGATGGTGGCGCTGTGCGTGGACGTGTTCCTCGGCGTCTTCTCGCGCTACGTGATGGGCCGCACCTTCACCTGGTACGACGAGATCGCGCGCCTGTGCTTCGTGTGGATCATCTTCCTGGGGGCGGCGGTGGGCGTCCGGCGCGGCGCCCACTTCCGACTCCAGCTCGTCGTGAACCGGCTGCCGCCTCTCCTCCAGACGGCGACCAACGTGGTGTCGGTGGCCGCCATCGCCGGCTTCGGCGCCCTCCTCATCTGGCAGGGCCGCCTCCTCGTCGAGCTCGGCCAGTTCCAGACCACGCCCGTCATGGGCCTGTCCAAGCAGTGGATCTACGCCTCCATGCCCGTGGGCGGCGCGCTCATGATCCTCTACGCGCTGCCTCTGCTGTGGCGGCGCCCTCCCGCACCGCACTGACATGGTCGTCGTCATCGGCCTCACCTTCGTCGTCCTTCTCCTGCTCGCCGTGCCCGTCTCCTTCACGGTGGGCGTGGCGGCGCTCGCGGGATTCTGGTGGAGCGGCCAGCATCCGCTCACGCAGATCCTCAAGCAAACGTTCGAGGGCGTGGACTCCTTCGTCCTTCTCGCCATCCCGCTCTTCATCCTCGCCGGCGCGCTCATGGAGACGGGCGGCATCGCGGTGCGCCTGGTGCGGCTGGCGCAGGTGCTCATCGGCTGGGTGCGCGGCGGACTCTCGATGGCGGTGGTGGTGGCGGAGTACATCTTCTCCGGCATCTCCGGCTCCACGGTCGCCGACGTGTCCGCCATCGGGTCCACGATGATTCCGCCCATGCTCCGCGCCGGCTACAGGCCGGAGCAGGCGGTGGCCATCGTGTCGGCGGCCTCCGCCATGGGCATCCTCGTGCCGCCCTGCATCCTCATGATCGTCATCGGCTCCGTCGCCAACGTGTCCGTGGCCGCCCTCTTCGCGGCGGGCTTCCTGCCCGCGGTGGTGCTGGCGATCGCGATCATGGCCTACATCTACTTCGACGCGCGGCGCTCGGGCATCGACGCCTCCGCGCGCTCCACGTGGCCCGAGATCCGGCGCATCTTCCTGGACGCGCTCCTTCCCCTGGGGTTGCCCATCATCATCTTCGGCGGCATCCTCGGCGGCGCGGTCACGCCCACGGAAGCCGCGGTGATCGCCGTCGTGTACGCCTTCATCGTGGGCGTCTTCATCTACCGCGAGATCGCGTGGAAGGACCTGCCCGGCATTTTCATCCAGGCCGCGGTGGTCACGGCGAGCGTGTGCTTTCTGCTCGGCACGGCGGCGGTGGTGGCGTGGGTGCTGGTGGTGCAGGCGGTGCCCCAGATGCTGCTGGCGGCGATGACGGCCGTACCCGGTGGCTCCGTGATGTTCCTCGTGCTCTCCGCGGCGATCTTCATCGCGCTCGGCGCCGTGCTGGAAGGGCTGCCCGCCGTCGTCATCCTGATGCCCACCTTCCTGCCCGTGGTGCGCGCGCTCGGCATCGACGTCGTGCACTACAGCACGGTGGTGGTGGCCGCCACCGGCATCGGGCTCTTCCTGCCCCCCATCGGCGTGGGCTTCTTCATCGCGTGCGGCATCGCGCGGATCAGCGTCGACCGCGCCACCGGCGCCATGATGCCGTACGTGGTCATGATGTGCCTGGGGCTGCTCATCGTCATCCTCGTGCCGTGGGTCACCCTCGTCCTCCCGCGCCTGCTCGGCCTCGGGTGATCTCCCGCTACACCTCGCTCGCGCTGCTCTTCTCGTTCATCTGGTCCTCGGCCTTCATCGCCGTCAAGATGAGTTTGGAGGCGTCGCCGCCGCTCTTTCTCATGGCCTCGCGCTTCCTCGTGGCGGGCGCCGTCCTCCTCGTCTACGCGCGCATGCGCGGCGCCATCATGCCCCGGCGGCCGCGGCAGTGGTGGCCCCTGGCCGCGCTCGGCCTCCTCAACTTCGGGCTCTACCTCGGGCTCACCGCAGTGGCGCTCCAGCATCTGTCCGCCGGCATGGGGGCGGTGCTCGCGAGCACAAATCCCTTGATGCTCGCCGTGCTGGCGCCGTGGGTGCTGCACGAGCGCGTGGGCACTCTGAAGATCGTCGGCATCGTGACGAGCTTCGCGGGCGTGGTGTGGATGATGTGGAGCCGGATCGGCAACGACAACCGGCCCGGCGCCATGGTGCTGGTGGTGCTCTCCATCACGTGCCTGGTGGCGGGCACGCTGCTCTTCAAGCGGATGCACCTGGACTACGACCTCCTCGTGCTCAACGGCGCCCAGCTCTTCGCGGCCGGCGTCTTCCTCATCGTGCCGAGCCTGATGTTCGAGCCGGTGGGCAACGTGCGCCTCACTGCCTCCTTCCTCGCCTCGCAGGCTTACCTCATCGTCGTGGTGTCGTGGATCGGCATGGCGACCTGGTTCTGGCTGCTGCGCGCCGGCGATGCCACGCGCGCCAGTGCGTGGTTCTTCCTCAATCCCGTCCTCGGCCTCGTGCTCGGCGCGCTGCTGCTCGGCGAGCCGCTGGGCGCGCAGGACTTCGCGGGAGCGGCGGCGGTGGCAGCCGGCATCTACCTCGTGCAACGCGCGTGATCTCAGCCTGGATGTGGGTGGCGGGGGCTTGTGTCGTTGCCGCCGCCTCGCTCGTGCAGGGGCTGGCGGGTTTCGGGATCGGCCTCGTGGCGCTCGCCTTCCTGCCCTTCTTCATGTCGCCCGAGACCGCGATCGTGCTCATGACCGTCTACACGGTCGTCTTCTCGACGGCGATGTTCGTGCCGCTACGAGGTGATTTTAGCTGGGGGGCCCCGACGGCCCCCGACGCTCGTCGCGCCCCGGGAAACCCGTGGCGCTCCTCGATCATGGGGCTGCTCATCGGCTCGGTGGTGGGGACGCCGTTCGGCGTGTGGGTGCTGGCCACGTTGCCGGCGAGCGTGCTGAGCCGGATGATCGGCGCGGTGCTCGTCGTCGTGGTGGTGCTGGAGTGGCTCCGCGTCTATCCGGAGCGCTTGCACGGGCGCGCGTGGGCGCTCGGGGCAGGGCTCGTGGCGGGCGTGATCGGCGCCGCCGTGGGCACCCCGGGTCCCCCCGTTGTTCTCTACATGGCCTCGCAGGGATGGTCGCCGCGGACAATCAAGGCCAATCTCCAGGCCTTCTTCGTCGTGAACCAGGTGGTCATCCTCGTTGGCTACTGGTGGGCGGGCCTGCTCACGGCAGAGGTGGGGCGCTTCGCCGTGCTCTTCGCCGTCCCCGCGGTGGTGGGGCTGGCCGCCGGCATCGCGCTCTTCGATCGCGTCGACCCGGTGCGATTCAGGAAGATCGTGTTCGCGCTGCTGTTCGTGTCGGGCCTCGCCCTGCTCGTCCGCGGATGAGATCGACTATTAACGTCACGCTGACCACGAGCACCATGGCGGCCAGTGCCGGGAAGATGACGACCAGGTCCACGCGGATATTCGTGTAACTCGAGATCCCCGATTCGTAGACCGCGTACGTGGCCCCCGCCACGAGGGCAAGCGCGTAGATCCAGCGCCGCCGGTGGCCGCGCACCGCCACCACGATGCCGGCCACCGGGGCCGCCACCACGACGAGGAAGAGCGGAAGCTGCAGCCACCCCGCGCGCTCGGCGGGCGCCATGTGGCGGCGGGCGACGTCGACGTTCTCCGCCGACGCGCGGTACACCGCCCACCCGAGCACGCGGTAGGGATGCGACTTCACCACGTTGCCGAAGACGATCACCCGCTCCCCGGCGGCGGGCGGCGGCAACGGCCGCTCGTACCACTCCGGCTTCATGAGGATCTTGCCGTCCGGCTCGCGCACGTAATCGTCGCCGCGCATCGGCGCTTCCCACAGCGCCGCGTGCGCGCCGGGCGCGACGCGGCCGCGCAGCACCTCTTCCACCGTAATGCGGCCGCGCGGCGGATCGCGATGCGTGGCGAGCGCGGGGCCGATCTCGCGGATGGACACGATGAGGACGTCGAAGTACGGATTCTTGAGCAGCGGCTCGGTGGGCGGCAGCCGCTCGATGACCGGGGTCGCCTCCGCCGGCCCCGCCGCCGCCAGCAACAGCACGAGCGCGCTCAGCGCGTGCGCGAGGCGGTCCACTTTTTCACGTTGCCCTCGATCTGCGCCGCGTGCCCTTCCAGGTGATCGGCGTAGATCTTCAGCCACTCCTCGGCGCCGTAGGGCCCGGACTCCGTGTGCTGCCCGCGGCGGCTCCACGCCGCCGCCGGCAGACGCCGGATGAGAGGCACGGTGTTCGCGCGCACCGCCTCCACGACGGCGAGCGCCGGCTCCAGCGGGTTCGCGTGGTAATCGAAGGCGAGCGCCCAGCGGTCCTGGTCGTAGCCCTGGATGGTCGGCTCCTGCTCGGCGACGACGTAGCGGATGCGCGCGTACGCGTTCGTCTCCGAGTCGGCGCAGTGGCAGATGATCTCGTGCGCCGACCACTCCTTCGGTTCGGGGCGCCACTTCAGGGCCTCGGGAGGAACGGTGGCGAGGGCGGCTTTCAGGCGCGCCGGACCCTCGGCGTAGCGGCGGATGAGGGCGTCACGCTCGCTCGACGTCAATGCCATGGCCTCCTCCTAGCTAGCGTTGTACGTGATCGAATCACGAGACCCTCAGCCCAGAAACTGGTGTTGGCGGACAGGCTGCGTACAATACCCGGGCA
>JBKKCN010000008.1:0-2953 GCA_046712525.1 Candidatus Rokuibacteriota bacterium | reverse complement strand
GCCGCAGACATTCGTCCTCGGTGTCGCCCACTGCATCCGCGAAGCCGGTCTCCTCCGCGTGCACTTTCACGCCGCCGAGCTCCTCCGGCGACACCTGCTCGCCCGTCGCCAGCTCGAGCACGCGCGGCCCGACACGGCCATGGACGCGCCCGTCAACATCACCACGAAGTCGGAGAGGCAGGCGTTCCACGTCGGCAGCCCGTAGCTCTGGCCGAGCACCGCCGTCACCATCGGAACCCTGTGCCGTCGCAGGCCGTAGTACGTCGAGTTGCCGAAGGAGGCGATGCCGGCAGCACCCATGATGTCCGGCATGCGCGCGCCACCCGCCTCCGAGAGGTAGATGATCGGTACGCCGCGCCGGATGGCGGTGGCCTTCACCTCCGCTTCCTTGTCGGAGGCGACGCGGCTCGACGTCGCCGCCAGCACCGTGAAATCGTTGGAGCACACGGCCACCGGTCGTCCGTCGATGGTGCCGAAGCCGGCGATCTTCGAGTCGGCGGGCGTCACAGTCTCCATTCCAGGCACGTCGGAGGTGTTGAAGGTGCCCACCTCCAGGAACGACCCTGCGTCGAGCAAGCGGTCCACGCGCTCGCGCGCGTTGAGCCGCCCCTCCGCGGCCCGGCGAGCGAGCCGCTCTACTCCGCCCATCGCGCGCGCCCGCTCGCGGCGCTGACGGAAGTCCTTCAGGCGATCGTCCCACGCCATGCCGCGGCGATTGTACAACGCGCCCTTGCCCCCTCACCCCGGGTGCCGGCAGACGCCGTCTCGCTGGCACCGCCCTTGAAGGGGAAGGGCCCGTGAATGGTCTGCTCGGGAGGTCAGTGGAGCGGCGCGTGACCGGGCTGGCGTTCCGGAGCCTCGCCCCGGGGCGGTCGATGCGCGTCCTCACCGTGGCTGGTATCCCCATCAACGTGCACACGAGCTGGCTCGTCGTGTACGCGCTCGTCACCTGGACGCTCGCCGTGGGCTACTTCCCCCGGACGCTGCCCGATCTCTCTCCCGTAGCCGCCTGGCTGAGCGGGCTGGCCGCCGCCCTGCTGCTCTTCGTGTCCGTGCTGCTGCACGAGCTGTCGCACTCGCTGGTGGCGCGTGCGCACGGCCTCGGCGTGAGCGGGATCACGCTGCACGTCTTCGGCGGCGTATCACAGCTCGAAGAAGAGCCACCGAGCGCCCGGGCGGAGTTCCTCATCGCGGCCGTGGGGCCGCTCAGCAGCTTCGCGATCGCCGGCCTGCTGTGGGCCGGTCGCGCCACCGGTGCCGTGACGGCGGGCGTGCCGGGCGCCATCCTCGACTACCTGATCTTCATCAACACCGCCATCGGCGTCTTCAACCTCGTGCCCGGTTTCCCCCTCGACGGCGGCCGTGTCCTGCGTGCGGCGCTCTGGAAGTGGAAGGGCAATCTGCGGTCCGCGACCCTCACGGCCAGTCGCGTCGGCAGCGCGGTGGCCGTCGTCCTCATGATGTGGGGCTTCCTTCAAGTGATGACGGGCGCCTACATGGCAGGGATGTGGATGATCCTGATCGGCATCTTCCTGCGCGGCGCCGCCGACGCCAGCTATGCGCAGGTCGATCTCAAGGAGACGCTGGCGCCGCTCCACGTGGACGACATCATGGTGCGCAATCCCGTGACCGTGCCGGCGGCCGCGCCCGTCAGCGTCCTCGTGGACTTGCTGTGGGCGCACCACTTCACGAGCTTTCCCGTGGTGGAGGACGGCCGCGCCGTCGGCATCGCCACCCTGCAGCACGTGCAGCCGGTGCCGCGCGCCCACTGGCAACACACCCTCGTGCGCGAGGTCATGCAGGCCATGAGCCCGGAGCTTTCCGTGGCGCGAAGCGATAGCGTGTACGCGGCGTTCGAGAAGGCCTCGCGCAACGGCGTGGGCCGGCTCGTGGTCCTGGAAGCGCAACGGCTCGTCGGGTACCTGTCGATCAAGGACATCACGCACATGCTCGCCCTGCGCGGCGTGGCGCCGCCGACCGCCGACCGCCCCGCGCCTTCGCTGCGCCGCGCGGCTTAAAACCACGTAGGGCGCTCAAAAACGCCCAGATCCTAGGCGGCGAGGCGTTCCCGACTGAGGCGTGGCCCTGCCACGTCGCAGGGAGGGAACACCGAGCCAACGACGGAGATGGGCGTTTTTCAGCGCCCTGCTAGCGCGTCAGCCGCGGGTCGAGGCCGTCGCGGACGGCGTCGCCGACGAAGTTGAGACCCACCACCGTCACGAAGAGCGCGGCACCCGGGCCGAAGACGATCCACGGCGCCTGCTGCAGGTAGCCGCGCCCGGCGTTGATCATGCTGCCCCACGACGCGTCCGGCGGCTGGACGCCGAGCCCGAGGAACGAGAGCGAGGCCTCGGCGAGGATCGCGAACGCCACGCTCAGCGACGCCTGCACGACGATCGGCGTGGCGGCGTTGGGCAGCACGTGGCGGCGCGCGATCCACCAGCCCGAGGCGCCGAGCGCGCGCGCCGCCTCCACGTAGTCGCGCGCTTTGACCGTGAGCACCTGGCCGCGCGTGAGCCGCGCGAAGGTCGGCGTGTAGACGACGCCGAGGGCGATCAGCACGCCCGTGAGCCCCGCGCCGAGCACGGCGCCGAGCGCCAGCGCGAGCACGAGGGGCGGGAACGAGAGCACGGCGTCCATCAGGCGCATCACGAGCCCGTCCACGCGGCCGCCGCTGTAGCCCGCGAGGAGGCCGAGCAGGCTGCCGGCGAGCGCGGCCATCGCGACCGACGCAAAGCCGGCGAGCAGGGAGACGCGGGTGCCCCAGATCACGCGGCTCAGCACGTCACGGCCGATGTTGTCGGTGCCGAGCAGATGCGCGCGGCCCGGACGGGCGAGGGCGTTGCCGAGGTTCTGCTGAAAGGGGTCGTAGGGCGCCAGCACCGGCGCCGCCGCCGCCACCACCACCCCCGCCACCAGCCCGACCACGCCCCTGTCTCTTAAAAACATCTCC
>JBKKCN010000007.1:0-6546 GCA_046712525.1 Candidatus Rokuibacteriota bacterium | reverse complement strand
ACCTCGGCCTGTGGGAGGCGGTGCGGCCAGCGCAGCTGGTGGTGCCGCTCGATACCCACATCATCCGCGTCGGCAGCTGTCTGGGCATGACGCGACGCGCCAGCCCGGGCTGGAAGATGGCGATCGACGTGACCCGCGGGCTGCGCCAGTTGAATCCCGACGACCCGGTGCGCTACGACTTCTCGATGTGCCACCTGGGCATGGGCGGCTCGTGCGGCTTCGGCACGACGCGCACCAGCGCGCAGTGTCCGCTCCACACGGTGTGCCGGCCGCGGCGACGGCGGGTGGCGCGATGAGCGGCGAGTCCTGGATGCGGGCGAAACGGCCGACCAGGGCGCCGGCGCCCGATGGCGCGCCGAGCACACCGGTCAAGAACTACGTCACGCCGGCCGGCCACCGCCGCTTGAGCGATGAGCTGGCCCGGTTGTGGAAGGTCGAGCGGCCGGCACTGGTCAAGACGGTGGCGTGGGCGGCGGCCAACGGCGACCGCTCGGAGAACGGCGACTACCTCTACGGCAAACGGAAGCTGCGTCAGATCGACAGCCGGCTGCGGCGTCTGTCCAAGATCCTCGACAGCGCGGAAATCGTCGACAATGCCGGCAAGCACCACGAGCGGGTTTTTTTCGGGGCTACTGTCACGTACCAGCCAGAATCCGGCGGCGACCAACGCGAGGTGACGATCGTCGGCGTCGACGAATTGGATGCCGGCGACGCGCGCATCTCGTGGCGGTCGCCGCTGGCCTCGGCGCTGCTGAAGGCCCGGGTCGGGGACGTGGTCACCTTGCGGACGCCGCGCGGCCCCGAACAGCTGGAAGTCGTGGCGATTCGCTACGACGCGGTGACCTGACCGAGTTCGATGGTCGTAGGGCAGAGCTTCAGCTCTGCCCCCTCGAGGCAGCTCTCTAAAGAGCTGCCCTACGGCGATCCTCGCCGGCCGCGTGCGGATCACCGATCGCGACCAGCTCCACGGCATCGCCTACCGTGATGCGGCCGCCCGCTACCACCGCGGCGTTGAGCGCCAGCCGTCCGTCGAAGCGGCGCACGATCGACTTGAGCACATCGGGATTCTGCGCCAGCGTGTCCGGGTCGTAGGTCGTCATCACGCACCGGCCCCGCAACTTGGCGACGGCGATGATAGCGTCACCGATCCGGAGCCTTCGGCCCGGCCACGCCCGCTCCGCCAGCCCTTCCACGCCGGCAATGACGATGTTCGGCCGTAGCCGACGGTGATCGACCCCCAGCGCCGCGATGGCGCCGTCGGTGGCCACCAGCAGCGGCAGCACGTCGAATCCGTCGCGGCCAACATGGGCGGCGAGTGTGGCCTCCTCCTCCGCCGCCGCCAGCCGGACGGCCGTCAACGCTTCGGCGGACGCCCAGGGCTGGCCCTCCACGAAGGGCTCGCCGTCGTCGCCGAGGGTCGCGTGAAGGCCGAGCAGCATCGGATGCGTGCGGGAGGTCACCACGCGGCCACGGCCGTCCTCGACATGGACCACGCGATCGCCCGCGATCCCGTCCCGTCCGATCACGGCGCGTTGCAGTCGCTCGCCCGCTAGCGACTTCACGGGATACCGCCACAGCTCCGCCACGCTCATGGCGCTCACAGTGATAAGGACGTCGAAGAGGGAGGCCGGGATTCGGCGGCTTAGGAACCCGCCGCCTTCATGCGGGCGATGACATGCGCGGGGTCCGGCGCCCCGAAGATCGCGGAGCCGGCCACCAGGACGTTGGCGCCGTGCTCGATCAGCACCTTCACATGCTCCACCTTGACGCCGCCATCCACGGACACCTCCACCGAACGGGCACCGAGCATCGCGCGCACGCGACGGATCTTGGTGAGCGCGCTGGGAATGAACGCCTGGCCGCCGAAGCCCGGGTTGACGGACATCACGAGCACGAGATCGATATCGTCCAGCACGTACTCGAGCACCTCCGGCGGCGTGGAGGGATTCAGCGCCACCCCCACCCTGGCGCCAAGCTCGCGAATCTGCGCCAGGTTGCGCTGCAGGTGCGGGCACGCCTCCGCGTGCACGGTCACGATGTCGGCGCCGGCGCTGATGAAATCCGGCACGTAGCGCTCCGGCTCCACGATCATCAGGTGCACGTCGAGGGGCAGGCGCGTGCGCTTGCGGATGGCGCCCACCACCACGGGCCCGATGGTGAGGTTCGGCACGAAGCGCCCGTCCATGACGTCGACGTGGAGGAGATCGGCGCCGCCCGCCTCGACACGGGCAATGTCATCGGCGAGCGCGGCGAAATCAGCGGACAGGATCGAGGGCGCGATCTTGATCACGCCTTCGTTATACCCCATCCCTCACGAGCGGCGGAAGCGCGCCACGGTGAAGCCGTCTGTGCCGTGCCGGTGCGGCCGGCAGCGCAGCACGCCGTCGGCGTCGAGCGGCAGCGGAAAGTTCGATGGCGCGTCGAGCCGGAAGTCCGGCCGCGCCGCGAGGAGCGCGCGCGCCACCTCCTCGTTCTCCTCGGGCTCCAGCGAGCACGTGGCGTACACGAGCCGGCCCCCCGGCTTCACCATGGTGGCGGCGGCGGTCACGATCGTGCGCTGCCGCGCGGCGCTGGCGGGAATATCCTCGGCCCGCCGCCGCCACTTCACCTCCGGGTTGCGTCGCAGCACCCCGAGGTTCGAGCACGGCGCGTCCACGAGCACCCCGTCGCAGGTGTCGGGCCACTGGGGCGCGAGTGCCTCCGCGGTGCCCCCGGTGGTGCGGATACTGGCCGCGCCCAGGCGCTGGGCGAGGTCGACGACGCGTGCCAGCCGCGCCGGCTGCGGATCGAAGGCGAGCACGTGCCCGCGGTCCTCCATCAACTGGGCGAGGTGCGTGCTCTTGGTGCCGGGGGCGGCGCAGACGTCGGCAACGGTCTGCCCCGGCTGCGGCTCCAGCAGCCGGGCCACCAGCATGGAGGCCTCGTCCTGCACGAGGCAGGCCCCTTCCGCGAAGGCGGCCCAGGCTCCCGGTGTGCCGCCGCGCTCGACCACGAGCCCGTCGGGCGCATACGCAGTCTCACGCACGTGGAGTCCGGCGTCGACGCGCAGGCGCTCGGCAAGGGCGGTGCGCGTAGTCTTCAGCGTGTTCACGCGCAGCGTGAGGGGTGGACGCTCGTTCATCGCGCGCATCAATGTTTCCGCTTCCGCGATGCCGTAGCGCTCCACCCAGCGGGCGGCCAGCCATGTGGGAAAGGAGCAGCGCGTGGCGAGCGCGTCCAGCGGATCGCGCGGCGGCGCGGGCTCGCGCTCGCGCGCGCCGCGGCGGGCGAAGGAGCGCAGCACGGCGTTGGTGTACTCCGCGAGCCCGGGCTTGTGCCCACGCGCGAGGGTGACACCGTCGTTGACGGCGGCGAAGGGGGGCACGCGCTCGAGGAACGCGATCTGGTAGGCCGTCATCCGCAAGACCACCCGCACGCGCGTGTCGAGCGCCGCCAGCTTCCGGCGGGAGTGCGGCCCGAGGATCCAGTCGAGATAGCGTTGCCACCGCAACGTCCCGTACACCAGCTCGGTGGCGAGCGCGATGTCTCGCGCGGCCAGTGGCTCGCGCGCGAGCTCGGCGTCGAGGACGAGGTCGGCCCACGCGTCGTCTTCCTCGACGCGCTCGAGCACGCGCGCGGCCACGGCGCGCGCGGGGGCGGCGCTCACGGCGCCGACAGGCGCGTGCCGGTGGCAAGCCGCGCGCCGCGCAAGTAATCGGCCCACGCCATGGGCCGCCGGTTCTCCGGCTGAATGTGCGTCGGGAGGAGCAGCCCGTCGCCCGTCGTCACCGCGAGGGTGTGCTCGTGAGCGACGAGAGTTCCCGGAGCCGCCGTGGCCGGCTCCGGCACTCTGGTGGCCCGCCATATCGTCAAGGGGCCGCCGGGGGTCATCGTGGTGGTGCCCGGCCACGGATTACAGCCGCGCACGAGGTTGACGAGGTCGTGGGCGGGCCGCGTCCAGTCCAGCACGCCGTCCGATTTCTTCAGGCGCGGAGCGAGCGTGGCGTCGTGGTGGCGTTGCGGCATGGGCGTCAGCGCGGGCAGGCGATCCAGCGTGTCGACGATCACCTCGGCACCGAGGGTCGCCAGCCGCGCGAACAGCTCGGCCGCCGTCTCCTCTTCACCGATGGGTGTGGACGCCGAGAGCAACACGTCGCCCGTATCCATGCCCGCGTCCATCTGGAAGGTGGTGATGCCGGTCACGCGCTCGCCGCGGATGATCGCCCACTGGATGGGGGCGGCCCCACGATACTTCGGCAGCAGCGAAGCGTGAATGTTGATGGACCCGCGCGCGGGCGCATCGAGGACGGCCTGGGGCAGGATCTGACCGAAGGCAACCACGACGGCCACGTCGGCTTCGAAGGCACGCAGGCGCTCCGGCCACTCGGGATCACGGACGCGCACCGGCTGCAGCACGGGAAGGCCGGCGGCCATCGCGGCGAGCTTGACGGGCGGTGGAGTGAGCTTCTGCCCGCGGTGCGCGGGACGGTCAGGCTGGGTGACGACGGCCACGATCTCGTGACGAGCGAGGAGCGCAGCGAAGGCAGGCAGCGCAAAGTCCGGTGTGCCGTAAAAGAGGAGCTTCAGGGAGCTACAGGGCGACGGCGTGGTGCGAGGCGGCGTCTTCGGCGAACCCCTCCTTCTTGATCTTGCGCTTGATGCGGTCGCGCGTCACGGCATCGAGGCGGTCGATGAAGAGCACGCCGTCGAGGTGGTCCATCTCGTGCTGGAACACGCGCGCGCGCAGTCCCCGCGCCGTGATCGACACCGGCTCGCCGTCCGTGTCCTGCGCCTCCAGCTTCACCCACTCCGCGCGGGTGACGGGCGCAAACACGCCGGGAATGGAGAGACACCCTTCCTCGGCGGTGATGCTGCCCCCTTGCTCGGTGATGACCGGGTTGATGAGCGCGCGTGCCTGCCGGTTGTCGTCGTGCCCCACGACCATCAGACGCAGCGAGATGCCGACCTGGGGGGCGGCGAGACCGATGCCGACCTCGTCATACATGGTGTCGACCATGTCCGCGATGAACGCCCGGATCTGCGGCGTCACCGCCTCCACGGGCTTCGCGCGCTTGCGCAGCACCGGATCACCGTATTTACGGACTTTCAAAACCGCCATTCGACCGGATCCACCTCCACGTCCATATTACCGCGGGATTTCGGCCGGGCGACCCGGAAAGCCGCCAGTGCCTCCTCGATGGCGGCAGGCAGATCCTGCCCGCCCTTGATCACCAGTCGCCGCACGCGCGGCCGCTTGTCCGCCACCGGCGGGTACACGGTGAGCCGCGTGGAAGCGCGCGCGGCCGCGTACACCTCGTCCGCGAGGCGGGCGGCCTCGGCGGGCGCCGTGGCCGTCACCGTGACGCCCGCGAGGCGCCGAAAGGGTGGGTAACCGAGCTCGGCGCGGAACCTGAGCTCGGGCTCGTAGAAGGCGTCCAGATCCTGGCGCGCGACGGCGTCGAAGGCGTAGTGCTGCGGGTTCTGTGACTGGATCACCATCATGCCCTCGCCGCCCACGCGCTCGGCGGCCGCCCACAGCAGTCCGAACATCCGTTCGCCCGCGCGAAAGTCCGGCAGCCGCAGCAGCTGGTCCGGCGACACGAAGCCGGCGAGCCCGAGCGATGCGCGCCCGAACATCCTCAGTGCGCCTCGCGTGCCGACGATCACCTCCGCGCTCGCCGCTGCCGCCCGCTGCGCCTCGCCCCGCTTTCCGCGCGCGGCGTCGGGATCGTAGCGCGCCACCCGCGCGTGGGGGAAGCGCCGTCGCACGGCGTGCTCCACGCGCTCGGCGCCCCAGCCGAAGGGCGACAGGCGTCTCCCTCGGCACGACGGGCAGGTGTCCATGACCGGCATCGTGGCCGCGCACACGCGACACGTGAGGCTCGCGGCGGTACGGCTGTAGATGATGGCGATCTTGCACCGGGGGCACCGCACCACCTCGCCGCACTCGTCGCACGCCAGCGTGGAGGCGAGCCGACTCACCATCAGAAAGGCGCGCCGGCCGGCCGCCAGCGTCTCGCGCAGCGCCCGCGCCAGCGGCGGCGTCAACGGCTCTCTGCGCAAGATGCCCTTCGTGTCGGCGAGGGTGACGGCGGGCCACGGGCCGGCGACGGGGGGCGCCATGACAGCGGTGGCGGTGTCGCGTGCGCGCCACCACATCTCCACGCTGGGGGTGGCGGCCGTCAGCAGCGCCGTCGCATGCTCGGTGGCCGCCCGCGCGAGCACGATGTCTCGCGAGTGCATGCGCGGCGCGCCGGGAGGCTTGTGCGCGGCTTCGTGCTCGTCGACGAGGGCGAGCAGCGCGGGCGGCCTCAAGGGTACGAGGAGGGCCGAGCGCGTGCCCACCGCCAGGCGCGCGGCGCCCGTCGCGAAACGCCGCCACGCCGCCGCACGCTCCGCTTCGGGCACGCCGGAATCGAGGCGGGCGACGTCGCCCATCTTGCCCAGGCGCTGCGCCCAGCGCGCCGCCGCCTCCACGTCCGGCACGATGACGAGGGCGGCGCCCGCGCTCGCCATCCGCTCCAGCAGCCGGCGTTCGCGGCCCGCCCCCACGAGCAGCTCCGGCAC
>JBKKCN010000006.1:0-3231 GCA_046712525.1 Candidatus Rokuibacteriota bacterium | reverse complement strand
GCCCAGGTGAAGTGCTTCACCAGCGACATGGACGGGTTGGTGCGCGCGGGACGGGCCCAGCGCAGGGGATGAGTCTCGGCATCGACGATCATCAGGGCTCCTCTCGAAAGGACGCTGTCAGGTGCGGAGGACGACGGCGTCGTCGGGTTGAAAGCCGGCGTACACCTTTTCACCGGGGCCGAGCGTGGAGACGCCGCGCTGATCGGCGTTGAGCATCGCGCCGCCCGGCAGCTCGATGGCGAGGCGCGTGACGGGGCCGAGGAACGTGCGATGGCGCACGGTTCCCTGCACGACGTTGCCGCCGGTGAATGTGCGGACGTCGGCGGCCACCTGCTCCGGACGCACCGCCACCGTGACCGTCGCCCCCACCGCGGGGGCGGCGCCGATGACGCGGCTCGCGCGCACGACCGCGTCCGGACCCAGGCGTACCAACACCACGCCCGCGCTCGCCTCCATCACCACGCCCTCGAGGAGATTCGTCTCCCCGATGAAGTCGGCGACGTAGCGAGTGGCCGGAGTGCGATAGACCTCTTCGGGACGTCCAGCCTGGGCGATCACGCCCTGGTCCATGACCACGACCACGTCGGACAGCGCGAGCGCCTCTTCCTGGTCGTGGGTCACGTAGATGAAGGTGATGCCGACGTCGCGCTGGAGGTTCTTCAGCTCGCCCTGCATGCGCTTGCGCATCTTGAGGTCGAGGGCGCCGAGCGGCTCGTCGAGCAGCAGCACCGTCGGCCGCGTGACGAGGGCACGGGCGAGGGCCACCCGCTGCTGCTGCCCGCCGCTGAGCTGGCGCGGGTACGCCTCCGCCTTGTCGGTGAGGCCCATCATCTCGAGGATCTGGTTCGTGCGCGTGCGCGCGTCGGCCGCCGGCACGCGGTGCATGCGCAGGCCGAAAGTCACGTTCGCCCGCACGGTCAGGTGCGGGAACAGCGCGTAGTTCTGAAACACCATCCGCGTGCGGCGCGCCGTGGCCGGGATGCCATCCACGGGACGGCCGGCCACCAGGATCTCCCCGCTGTCCGGCGCCTCGAAGCCGCCGATCATCCGCAGCGTCGTGGTCTTGCCGCAGCCGCTCGGGCCCAGGAGCGTGACGAACTCCCCCTTGCGCACCTCCAGGCTGATCCCCTTCACCGCTTCGACCTCGCCGAAGCGCTTGGTGACCTGCCGGAGCTGCACGTCGACGGTGCTCGTCACGCCCATGCCCGCTTGCCTACTATCGCCTCAGGCGTTCTTCACTTCGTTCCAGATCTCGTTCCAGCGCGCCTTGTTCTTCGGGATCTCCTTGAAGACGAGGCGGCTCATGTTCTTGGTGTCGATGCCGAGGTCGGCCACCATGGCCGGGTCCATCTTGCTCACGGCCACCTTGGAGGTGGTGGCGTAGCGCGTCTCCTTGGCCATCATGTCGGCGTACCCGACGCTCAGGGTGTGGTTGGCGTACTCCTCGACGAGGGCGCGGCTTTTAGTTCCGCGCACCGCCACGATCGCCTCGTTCCAGCCGAGCGCGCCCTCCTTGGGCCACAGCCACTGCGCATCCACGCCCGCCTTGCGCAGGGGCGCGATGACGGCGAGGAACGTCCACGCGATGACGACCTCGCCGGAGGCGAGCATGTTCTGGACGTCGGCGAAGTTCTTCCAGTAGGCGCGCACGAGCGGCTTCTGCGAGATGAGGAGCTTCTTGACCTCGGCGAGCTCCTTTTCGTCCATCTCGAAGGGCTTCTTGATCCCGAGCTTGAGGGCGCCCACCCCGATGGAATCCTCGGGCTCGTCCCGCATGGCGATGCGGCCCTTCCACTTGTTGTCGAACAGCGCGTTGATGGAGTCGACGTCGCCCATCTCCTTGCGGTTGTAGGCGATGGCGTTGGCGCCCCACACGTAGGGCACGCCGTAGAACTTGCCGCCGAACTCCCAGTGCCGGGTCCCCACGAACTCCGGGAAGAGATCCTTCATGTTGGTGAACTTCGCCTTGTCCATGGGCTCGATGAGATCGTTGTCGGCCGCGACCTTGCAGTAGTGCTGGACGGGCACGATCATGTCGTAGAGCTTCGTCCCGCCCCCGCGCAGCTTGGCCATCATCTCGTCCGAGCTGGAGTAGAACGTGGTCTTGAGGTCGATGTTGATCTTCTTCGCGTCGACGATGAAGGGCTCGCCGCCCCACGCCGACCACGTGAAGTAGTTGAGGGTGCCGCCCGCGGCGCGGGCGGGCGCGGCGTGACCGGCGACACCGGCGGCAGCACCGGCGGCGCCGAGCAGCCGCATGAAGCGGCGGCGGGTCATGCCGGCGGGAACGAGCACGTTGAACGAGGGTGTCTGGCTCATGGGATCTCCTCTTCTGGGTGAACGGCTCTACGAGCGGCCGGTCGCAGCGGCGGTCGCGCGCCGGATCAACACCTCGGCGAGGAGGGCCACCGCCATGCTCACGACCAGCGTGAGGGTAGCGAGTGCGTTGATCTCCGGCGTGAAGCCGAAGCGCAGCATGGACCAGATGCTCATGGGAAGGGTGTTCTCCCTCCCCGTGGTGAAGAACGACACGACGACTTCGTCGAAGGACAGCGTGAAGCTGATGAGGGCGCCCGCCACCACGGCGGGCCGCAGCAGCGGCAGCGTGATCTCGCGGAAGACCGTCCACGTGGAGGCGCCGAGATCGCGCGCCGCTTCCTCGAGGTTGCGGTCGAAGCCGACCAGGCGTGCGGAGACGATGAGGACGACGTAGGGCAAGCCGATGACGACGTGCCCGGCGATGACGGTGAGCAGCGAGAGGTCGATCTGCACGAAGTTGTAGAAGGTCAGCAGCGCGATGCCCAGGATGAGCCGCGGCGTCATCATGGGCAGCATGACCAGCCCGTTGACCACCGCGCGCAGCCGCGTCGTGTAGCGATGGATCCCGACGGCGGCCAGCACGCCGAGGGTGGTCGCGAGCACCACCGTGCACGCGGCGACGAGCACACTGTTCACGAGCGCCTCGCGCACGTCACGGTTGGCGGCGAGCTTGTTATACCAGTGCAGGGTGAAGCCCTTCAACGGCAGCGTGGTGATCTCGGAGTCGTTGAACGAGAAGATCACCACCACCACCAGGGGCGCGAAGAGGAAGACGAGCATCAACCCCGTCCACGCGGCGAGCGCGACGTCGCCGAGCGCGACCCGGCTGCGTGCCCGCGGCCGCGCCGCCGCCGCCGCGCGGGTGTCCGCCACCGCACTCACGCGGCGAGTCCCCGCGGCCGCCCGTAGCGC
>JBKKCN010000005.1:0-12630 GCA_046712525.1 Candidatus Rokuibacteriota bacterium | reverse complement strand
CCGGCACCCACGCCGGCGTCATCCTCGCGCACACCGCGCTCTCCGTTCCCGTGGCGCTGCTCGCCATCACCGCCTCCCTGAAGGGCTTCGACACGAATCTGGAGCGGGCGGCCATGAGCGCGGGCGCCGGCCCCCTGCGCACGTTCTGGTGGGTGACGCTGCCCGTGCTGCGGCCCGGCATCCTCGTGGGCGCGCTCTTTGCGTTTCTCCATTCCTTCGACGAGACCGTGGTCGCGCTCTTCATCGCGGGGCGGGAGGCGAGCACGCTGCCCAAGAAGATGTTCGAGAGCATTCGCCTCGAGACGGACCCCGTCATCTCCGTCGTCTCCACGCTCCTCTTCACGCTCATCGCGCTGGGCAGCCTCGTCGCCCTTCTCGTGCGCACGCGGAGCAGCCGTGCGGCTTGACGCCCTCCTGCGCCCGCGCTCGGTGGCCGTGCTCGGCGCCTCCGAGCGCCCGTCCATCGGACGCGCGGTGGTGGAATCGCTGGAGCTCATGGGGTTTCCCGGCGACATCTACCCCATCAATCCCAAGTACGAGACGCTGCTCGGCCGCCGCTGCTATCCGTCCATCGCCTCCCTGCCGGCCGGCGTCGATTGCCTCGCCGTGTGCGTCAATCACGAGCGCGTGCTCGAGCACATGCGCCCGGCCGCCGAGCGCAACGTGGGCGCCGTGGTCGTCTTCGACGGCGGTTTCGGGGAAGCCGGTCCCGAGGGACGGCGCGTCCAGAACGAGATCGCATCCATCTGCCGGGAAGCGAATATCGCCTTCTGCGGCCCCAACTGCATGGGCGTGGTGAACCCGCACGACCGCAGCATGGTGTACGTGACGGCGCTCCGCGATCCTGCCAGCCTCGCCGGCAACGTGGGTCTCATCTCGCAGAGCGGGTCGATCTGCATCGGCCTCCTCGCCGACTGCCGTCGCTTCGGCTGGAGCCACGTGATCTCGTCGGGCAACGAGGCGGTGCTGAACACCGCCGACTTCCTCGAGTACCTCATCGACGATCCCGAGACGCGCGTCATCGCCACCTTCACCGAGAGCGTGCGCGATCCCGAGCGCTTCGTGGCCGCGCTCGACCGCGCCGCCGACCGCGGCAAGCCCGTCGTCGTGCTGAAGGCGGGCAAGAGCGAGCGCACGCGCCGCGCAGTGACGAGCCACACCGGCGGACTCGCGGGCGAGTCGCGTGTGCTGTCCGCGGTGCTGCGGGCACACCGCGCCATCGAAGTGGCCGCCCTCGACGAGATGCCGGAGGTGCTCGCCTGCTGCCAGGGCGAGCGCTGGCCGCGCGGGCGGCGGCTGGCCGTGATGACCGCTTCCGGCGGCCAGGCAGAGCTGATCCTCGACGTCGCCGCCACCGCCGGGCTCGAGCTGCCGCCACTGTCCGCGGGCGCGCGCGCCGAGGTGGAGCGTGTCGTCGGCCCGCTCACGGGCGACGGCAACCCGCTCGACGCCTGGGGCAACGGCGATTTCGCCACGAACTTCCCGCACGCGCTGCAGGTGCTCGGCGCCGATCCCGACTCCGACGCCGTCGCGCTCTGCAGCGACGCCTTCGACGACCAGCCCATCGGCGTAACCAGCCGCATGCTGGAATACGCGCGCATGCTCGCCGCGGGCGCCAAGGCCTCCGCGAAGCCCTTCTACTTCATGACGACACGCTCCGGCGTCTTCCGGCGCGACCAGTCGGATTTCCTGCGCGAGCACGGCATCGCCCTCATCGGCGGCACGCGCCAGGGCCTGGGCGCCGTCGACCGCCTCGCCCGGTGGAGCGAGCCGCTCCGTCCCGCGCGCCCGATGGCGGCCTCCGGTAGGCGCGTGGCGGCGTTGCTTGCCGGTGGCGCCCGCCCGACCATCCACGAGGCCGATGCCAAGCGCGTGCTCGCCACCGCCGGCGTGCCCGTCGTGCGAGAGCGGCAGGTGGCCACGTTCGACGGGGCGCGCGTGGCCGCCCGCGCACTGCGCTATCCCATCGTGCTGAAGGTCGTCTCCGACGCCATCCCGCACCGATCGGACCTGGGGCTCGTCGCCGTCGGCATTCGCGACGAGCGCGAGCTGTCCGAGGAATGGGAGCGGATGGCGCACCGGCTGCGCGACGCGGGCAAGGAGGCCGCCGTCGCCGGCTTCCTGGTGCAGGAGGCCGCGGGCGGTGTCGAAGTTTTCGCGGGGGTCAGCCGCGATCCGGACTTCGGCCTCGTGCTCGCCTTCGGCGCCGGGGGCGTGATGATCGAGGCGCTCGGGGACGTCGCGCTGCGCGCGCTGCCCCTGCGCGAGGGCGACGCGGAAGCGATGATCGCCCAGACGCGTGTCGCCACTCTGCTCGGCGGCTTTCGCGGCCGGCCGCCCGCCGACGTGCCCGCCCTCGGCCGCTGCCTCGATGCCATCGCCGATTTCGCGTGGGCGGAGCGGGAGGCGATCGCCGAGATCGATGTGAACCCGATCATGGTGCGCGCGCAGGGCGAGGGCTGCGTCGTCGTCGACGCGCTCATCGTCCCCCGCGCCTGACGATAGGAGCCCGATATGAAGCCCGATCTCGTCACTTACGCCGCCGACGGTGTCGTCGGCACCGTCACCCTCAACCGGCCCGACAAGCTGAACGCCATCAACAAGGATGTCCGCGAGGGGATCGGCGAGCGCCTGCGCGAGGCCGACGACGATCCGGCCACGAGCGTGGTGGTGCTGCGCGCGGAGGGCCGCAGCTTCTGCGTCGGCTACGACATCGCGGGCGGCGATCCCGCCAAGGCCGCGATGCGCCACGACGCGCTCGCCTGGCACGCCTCGCTCACCGAGGACGTGGCCATGGAGATGACCCCCTGGGACATGAAGAAGCCGGTCATCGCCTCCGTGCAGGGCCATGCGCTCGGCGGCGGCTGCGAGCTCGCGATGCTCTGTGACATGACCATCGCCGCCGACAACGCGCTCTTCGGCGAGCCGGAGATCCGCTTCTCGAACGTCGGCCCCGCCCTCGTGATGCCGTTCGTCATCGGTCTCAAGCGCGCGCGCGAGCTGCTCTACCTCGGTGACACCATCGACGCCCGCACCGCACACCAGCTCGGCATGGTGAACCGCGTGGTCCCGCTCGCCGACCTGCCGGCGGCCACGATGAAGCTGGCACGGCGCGTGGCGCTGATCTCTCCGGAGGCGCTCATCGCCACCAAGCTCGCCACGCGTCGCGGCGCGGAGGCGGCCGGCTTTCGCAATGCCATCCTCGCCGGCCTCGACGTCGTCGCTCCGCTCTACGCGGCGCGCACGGCCCTCGGCATGCAGTTCCAGGAGATCAAGGAGAAGGAGGGCCTCGGCGCTGCGCTCAAATGGCGCGCGAGCCAGTTCGCCGACTAGCAGGGCGATGAAAAAGGGCCATCTGCTTCGTTGGCTCGTCGTTCGTCGCTGCGGCGTAGGCGGCCTACGCCTCACTCCTCACTTCCTCGCCGCCTCGCATCTGGCCCTTTTTGATCGCCCTGCGCGTTCTTCACCAGGCGACTAGTGGCCGAGGGCTACCTCACGCTGCAGCGGCTCGCGAAGAGCTACGACGGTCGGGCCGCGGCCGTGGACGGTGTCAGCCTGGATATCGCGCGGGGCGAGTTCGTGACGCTGCTGGGACCGAGCGGCTCGGGCAAGACCACGACGCTCATGATGATCGCCGGCTTCGAGGAGCCGACCTCCGGCGAGATCCGTCTCGGCGGCCGCGACGTGACGGGCGTGCCCGCCTACCATCGGAACATCGGCGTCGTGTTCCAGAGCTACGCGCTCTTCCCCCACATGACCGCCCGCCGCAACGTCGAGTTCCCGCTGCGCATGCGCCGGCGGCCCGCCCCGGAAATTGCCACAAGAGTGGATCGCGTGCTCGACCTGGTGGGGCTGCGGCCCTTCGCCTCGCACCACCCGCGCCAGCTCTCCGGCGGCCAGCAGCAGCGCGTGGCCCTCGCCCGCGCGCTCGTCTACGAGCCCGACGTGCTGCTGCTCGACGAGCCCCTGGGCGCCCTCGACAAGAACCTGCGCGAGCAGATGCAGGTGGAGATCACGCGCATCCATCGCGAGGTCGGCATCACGACCGTCTACGTGACCCACGACCAGACGGAGGCGATGACGATGTCCGACCGCGTGGTGGTGATGAACGGCGGCCGCATCGAGCAGGCCGCCCCCCCGCTCGAGATCTACGACCGCCCCGCCACGCGCTTCGTGGCGCAGTTCGTCGGCGACAGCAACGTGATGGCGGGCATCGTGATCGACGGAGCATCACGACGGGTCACGCTCACCGCGCTCGGCGTCACCACCTTGGCGCCCGCCGGCGCCCGTCTCGCGCCCGGTCCCGTCGAGATCCTGATCCGTCCCGAGCGCATGTCCGTCATCACCGGCGCTACCCCGCGCGAGCCGGACGTGGTGACGGTGGCGATGAAGGTGGCCGCCGTCACGCACTTCGGCGACAGCACGCTCGTGACCGGTTCAGCGGGCAGCCAATCGCTGCGCGTCCGGGTGCCCGCCCGCGCTGCCGCCGCCGCGCGCGCCGGCGACGAGGTGCTCGTTGGCTGGCGGGCGGACGACATGCACATCATCGCGCCGCCGTCGCCCTGACTCAGGAGCGGCGGAGGCTGGCCATCCCGACGCCCGCCGTCACCAGCAGCGAGCCGGCAATGCGGTTGGTGAGCGTCGCGAAGCGCGGCTGGATGGCCCGTCCGGTGAGGCGGCCCGCCAGCAGGCCGTAGCCCGCGAGCACGAAGAACTCGATGACGACGCTGGTGATGGCCAGGATCGCGACCTGCGGCGCCACGCTCGTGGCCGGATCGACGAACTGCGGCAGCAACGCCGTGAAGAACACGAGCGCCTTGGGATTGGCGACCTGCAGCACAAAACCGTCGGCAAGCGCGCGCGGTCCGCGCCGGTCGGGCGCGCCGTGCACCGGCACCGACAGCGTGGCCGAGCGGCCGAAGAATGCGCTCACCCCCAGCCACACGAGGTAGGCGGCGCCGATCCACTTGATGGCGAAGAAGACGTCGTAGGAAGCGAGCAGCAAGGCGCCGAGGCCGGTGGCGGAGAGCACGAAGTAGAAGGTGTTGCCCGCCAGGATCCCGGCGTTCGACCACAGCGATGCGCGCGTGCCGCGCGTGAGCGCCTGCGAGAGCACGAGCAGCACGGCGGGCCCGGGCGTCAGGCAGAGCGCCGTCTCCGTGACCGCGAACGCGATCCAGATCTCGAAGCTCATCGTGACCTCGCCTGTATCGCAACCGCGATGCCAGGGGCCGAACGGACGAAAGCGAGGCTTCGGCCGCGCTTCGCCAGCCCAGCCTGCTCATCGGTCGGGCACCCGGTCGGGCGATGCCCGCGCACTGCGCAACGCTCCGGGCGCTAGTTGGAAGACCGTCCCGCCTGGCTCCCTCCCGCGCCCGACGCCCGCCGCCGACCTCCAGGCGGCGCGCTTGCGCGTGCGGCCCGTCCCGCGATACGGTCTGGGCCTCGGAGGCCACCCCATGACAGCAATGAGCCGGATGATGAGTGCGATGCTGTTGACCCTCGCCGTCCTCAGTGTGGGCGCGACGAGCCCCGGTTGGGCCCAGACGAAGTCGGAGCTCACGGTCGCGCTGTCGAGCTTCTCCGCGGAGACGCTCGACCCCGCGCTCCAGGGCCACAACGTGAAGTACTACCTGTCGCTGATGTTCGACTACCTGGTGGGCGTCACGCCCGAGGGCCAGCCGACGCAGGCGGGCGGGCTCGCCAGCAAGTGGGAGAACTCGGCCGACCACAAGCGCTGGACGTTCCACCTCCGGAAAGGTGTGAAGTTCCACGACGGCAGCGACATGACGTCGGAGGACGTGAAGTTCAGCCTGCACCGCGCCATGAGCAAGCGCTCGACGACGGGCTACGCCGGTCCTCTCCGCACGCTCATCGCCGACATCGAGACGCCGGCGCCCGATCGCGTGGTCATCGTCCTGAAAGAATCGACGCTGATCATCCCGACGTACCTGTCGCGCTCGCTCTCCACCGAGGGCATGGTCCTGCCGAAGAAGTATCTCGAGGCCAACGGCGACGACGTGTTCGCCCGCAAGCCCGTCGGCACCGGTCCCTACAAGTTCGTCGAGCAGGTGGTCGGCTCGCACATCAAGATGACGGCGGTCGACAACCACTGGCGCATCGGCGTGCCCAAGTACAAGAACGTGACCTTCAAGCTCGTGCCCGAGGAGACGACGCGCATCGCCTTCCTCCGGCGGGGCGAGGTCGACGTGGCCGACGTGAGCCGGGAGCGCGTGAAGGAGCTGGAGAAGGAAGGCTTCCCGGTTCACATGCGGAAGGAGGAGGCGCTCATCCACATGTGGTGGGTGCTGGGCCCCGATGGCCGCACGCCGCCCACCAAGGACAAGCGCGTGCGCGAGGCGCTCAACCTCGCCATCGATCGCGCCGAGGTCGCGCAGTCGATCTTCGGGGGCTACGCGGAGCCGGCGTCGATCCAGATGGGACTGTCGTGGGCCTTCAAGGAGATCGGCTTCAAGGTGACGCCGGACATGGCCTATCCGTACGACCCCGCGCGCGCCAAGAAGCTGCTCGCCGACGCCGGCCTCGCGAGCGGCTTCACGCAGGACGTCTACGCGTTCCAGCTGCCCGGCTTCCCGGAGGGCAAGGCGTTCGCGGAGGCGGTGGCGGGCTACTGGGAGAAGATCGGCGTGAAGAGCAAGCTCATCCCGGTCGACTACCCGGCCTTCCGCAAGCAGTGGGTGGACCGTAAGGCCCCCGGCGCGATGGGCTACTACAACATCGCCAACCGCGACTGGATCGGGACGTACGCGCTGCTCGAGAAGCAGGCGTACACGCCGTCGAAGCTGAACGACACCGTCAACGACCCGGAGATCGACGGCATGATCGCGCAGGTCATGCGCCAGACCGACCGGGACAAGATCAACGCGCTCATGCGCAACATCTACACGCGCATGCGCAGCGAGCACCACGGCGTGCCCGTCGTCTACGTGCACTCGCCGTACGCGGCGTCCAAGACGCTCGGCAAGTGGAACCCCGGCACCGTCATGTACGACCTGTTCCTGGACAACCTCGCGGCGGGCAAGTAGCACGCGAGTGGGGAGGACGCGAGTCACTGGCCCGTGATGCATGGGGGGGTCTAGGGGGGAGCTTCGCGCTCCCCCCTACGTCAATGCTCCGCTTCGTCTTCTTTCGCCTGCTGCAGTCCGTCATCGCCCTCGCGATTCTCTCCGTAGTCGTCTTTGCCCTCGCGCGCGCCACCGGCGACCCCCTGCACATGATCCTGCCCATGAACGCCAGCGAGGAGGACTACGCCAACGCCCGCGCCTACCTCGGCCTGGACCGGCCGTACGTCGAGCAGTACCTCACCTTCGTGGGCCGCGCGATCACCGGCGACCTCGGCAACTCCATCCGTGCACGACGGCCGGTGATCGAGCTCATCAAGGAGCGCCTGCCGAACTCACTGAAGCTCGCTCTCTTCGCGATGGGGGTGTCGCTGGCCATCGCCTTTCCGCTCGGGGTGCTGGCGGCCGTGCACAAGGGCACGGGTATCGACCGTGCGGCGCAGGTCATCTCCGTGCTGGGGCAGTCCCTGCCCACGTTCTGGGTGGCCATCGTGCTCGTGGAGTTCGTGGCCGGGCGGTGGCAGTGGCTGCCGGCGGGCGGCATCGCCGGCTTCACCTCCTACGTCCTCCCCGGCTTCACGCTCGGCTGGTTCGTGGTAGCCGGCATGATGCGCCTGCTGCGCTCGAGCATGCTCGAGGTGCTCGACACCGAATACGTGAAGCTCGCGCGGCTCAAGGGCGTCGACGAGCGCAAGGTGGTCTGGATGCACGCCCTCAAGAACGCGCTCATCCCCGTCGTGACCTTCGCCGGCATCTACTTCGCGATCCTCGTCACCACGGCCATCGTCGTGGAGACGGTCTTCGCGTGGCCGGGCCTCGGGCGCCTCGCCTACGACGGCATCACCTCGCGCGACTTCCCGGTCATCCAGGCCGTCGTGCTCACCACCGCCGTCATCGTGGCCGCCGTCAACCTCTGCGTGGATTGTCTCTACGCGGCCATCGACCCGCGCATCCGGTACGCAAAATGAGGGCGGTCGTCGTCCCCGAGGTGGCGGCGCGCCCGATCGCGGAGGAGCGCCGGCGCCGGTGGCCCTTCGTCTCCATCGGCATCATCGCCGCCTTCGTGCTCGTCGCGATCCTGGCGCCGCTGCTCAGCCTGCCGGATCCCTACGAGCAGACGCTGCGCCTGCGCTTTCGGCCGCCGGTGTGGGAGGAGCGCGGCTCGTGGACCCATCCGCTCGGCACCGACCGCCTGGGGCGTGACATGCTCTCGCGCATCGTCTGGGGCTCGCGCGTGTCGCTGGCGGCGGGCGTGGTGACGGTGCTGCTGGCGAGCGCGTTCGGCGCCGCCGTCGGCCTCGTGGCCGGCTACTACGGCGGCCGCGTGGACGCGGCGCTGATGCGGATCACCGACGCCACGCTGTCGTTTCCGGTGATCCTGCTCGCGCTGATCCTCGCGGTGACGGTGGGCCCGAGCTTCTCCAACGTAGTGATCGCGATCGCGGTCATCCTGTGGGCGCGCTACGCCCGCGTCATCCGTGGCCAGGTCCTCACCCTCATGACGCTCGACTTCATCGCCCAGGCTCGCCTCGCGGGCGCCGGCGCGTGGCGCATCATCACGCGGCATCTGCTGCCGAACACGCTGAACACGCTCGTGGTCCTCGTCACGGTGCAGATCGGCTACGTCATCATCGTGGAGGCGTCACTGTCGTTCCTGGGCGCCGGCATCCCGCCCCCCATGCCCGCCTGGGGCTCGATGATCGCCGAGGGCCGCGACGTCGTGACGAGCGCGTGGTGGGTCTCGTTCCTTCCCGGGCTCGCCATCCTGCTCGTGGTGCTGGCGTTCAACCTGCTCGGGGACTGGCTGCGCGACACCCTGGACCCGAAGCTGCGCCAGCTCTGACGCCGGGCCCGCTGGTGCCTTCCGCCGTCATCGACGTCCGCAACCTCCGCACGCACATCGTCACCCGCTGGGGAACGATCAGGGCGGTGGACGGCGTCTCCTTCGCGCTGGAGGAGGGTGAAACGCTCGGCCTCGTGGGCGAGTCCGGCTCGGGCAAGAGCATGACGTGCCTGAGCGTCGTGCGGCTCGTGCCGCGGCCGGCGGCGCGCATCGTCGGCGGCCAGGTCCTGCTCGACGGCGACGACCTGTTGACGAAGAGCGATGCCGAGATGCAGCAGCTCCGCGGGCGCAAGGTCGCGATGATCCTGCAGGACCCGATGTCCTCGCTCAATCCCGTGTTCTCCGTCGGCATGCAGGTACGCGAGCCGCTCGCGATGTACCACGGGCTGCGCGGCCGCGCCGTCGTCGCACGCGCCGTCGAGCTGCTCGCCTCCGTGCGCATCCCCGCGCCCGCCGCGCGGATGCGCGCATTTCCGCACCAGCTCTCGGGCGGCATGCGCCAGCGCGTCGTGGGCGCCATGGCCATCGCGGGGCCGCCGCGCCTGCTCATGGCCGACGAGCCGACGACGAGCCTCGACCTCACGATCCAGGCGCAGTACCTCGGCCTGCTCAAGGAGCTGCAGGAGCGCCACCGCTTCGCGATGATCTTCGTCACCCACAACCTCGGCATCGTCGCGCGCACCTGCGACCGCGTGGCCGTCATGTACGCCGGGCGCATCGTCGAGATCGGCTCCGTGCGGCGCCTCTTCACGGAGCCCGCGCACCCCTACACGCGCGCGCTGCTCGGGTCGATCCCGCGCTTCGGCGCACGCCGGACGCGCCTGACCGCCATCGCCGGCCAGCCGCCCGACCTCGCGTCGCTGCCCGCGGGCTGCGCGTTCGCCGCGCGCTGCCCGTCCGTGCTCGCGCGCTGCTCCGTGGAGGCGCCGCCCGAGATCGCCGTGGCGCCGGGCCACGCCGCGCGCTGCTGGCTCAATGTCCCCGCCTGAGTCCAACGGCCGCGCGCTGCTCGAGGTGACCGACCTCACCAAGCACTTCCCCGTGCGCCGCGGCGCGCTCGGCTGGTCCACCGCCCTCGTGCGCGCGGTGGACGCCGTCTCCTTCGCCATCCGGGCGGGGTCGACGCTCGGGCTCGTCGGCGAGTCGGGCTGCGGCAAGACGACGACGTCGAAGCTGATCCTCGGCCTGGAGCGCCCCACCTCCGGCGCCATCCGCTTCGACGGCCGCGACGTCCTCGCCCTCGGCCGCGAGGGCGAGCGCGCGTACCGGCGCGCGGTGCAGGCGGTCTTCCAGGATCCCTACGCGTCGCTCGACCCGCGCATGCGTGTGGCGGCGATCGTGGCCGAGCCCCTCGTGATCAACTCCGACCTCGACGCCGCGGGCCGGCGCCGCCGCGTCGCCGAGCTGCTGGAGCTCGTCGGCCTGCCCGAGCGCGCGGCCACGCTCTACCCGCACGAGTTCTCGGGCGGTCAGCGCCAGCGCATCGCGATCGCCCGCGCGCTGGCGCTCTCGCCCAGGCTCGTCGTGCTCGACGAGCCCGTCTCCGCGCTCGACGTTTCGATCCGCGCGCAGATCCTGAATCTGCTGGTGGATCTCCAGGAGCGTCTCGAGGTGTCCTACCTGTTCATCGCGCACGATCTCGCCGCCGTGGCCCACATGAGCCGCACCATCGCGGTGATGTACCTGGGCAGGATCGTGGAGCTCGGTGACGCCGATGCGGTCGCCCTGGCGCCCAAGCACCCCTACACGAAAGCGCTCTTCGCAGCGGCGCTGCCGGTGGAGCTCGACCGGCCGCGCGAGGACGTCACGCTCGCGGGCGAGGTGCCGAGCCCCCTCGATCCTCCCTCCGGGTGCCGGTTCCACCCGCGCTGCCCGTTCGTGATGCCCCACTGCGCGACGGACGCGCCGGCGCTCAGACCCGAGAGCGGACGGTTGGTAGCCTGCCACTTGTACTGAGTCGCTGGGACGGGCCCGCCGCCTCCCCTGTCATCCCGGCGCCATTGCCTGAGCACCTGGTGGGAGGACTGGGATTGGACGAAGGTCCAATGGTCCCGGGCATGGGCCGTCCTCTAGAGTCCGCTCCAGGGGGCACTCATGCCAAGTCATCGCGCGCGCGTCATCGGGGTCCTCGTGCTCATCTGCTCGACCTTTTCGGTTTCCGGTGTGTGGGCAGGCGCGCCCACCGATCAGCTGCGCGAGGGGGTCGACCGCGTGTTCACGATCCTTCGCGACCCGGCGATGGCGGGGGATACGCATGCCGCCCAGCGGAGGAGCGCGGTCCTCACCGCGGCCGGCACCATCTTCGACTTCGGCGAGATGGCGAAGCAATCGCTCGGCAAGCACTGGGCCGTGCGAACGCCGGCCGAGCGCAGCCGGTTCGTCACGCTCTTCACCGCGTTGATGCAGCACTCCTACATCTCCAAGGTGGACCAGCATGGCGGCGCGCAGATGGTGTACCAGGGCGAAACGGTCGACGGCAATCTCGCCGCCGTGCAGACGACGATCCCCTTGAGCAACGGAGGCGCGATGCCCCTCGAGTACCGGATGCACAAAGCCAACGCCCGCTGGCAGGTGTACGACCTGAGCATCGACGGTATCAGCCTCGTCTCGAACTACCGGGCACAGTTCAACAAGGTCATCCGGCTCAACTCCTACGAAATCCTGATATCGAAGCTCCAGTCGCATCAGATGGAATTCTCATCGCCCGCGGCCGCTCCCTCCGGAAAGGCGGCGCGGTAAGCTTCGCACCCGAAAGGTGACCGGCTCTCATGGGGCTCTCGTTGACGGGCAGGATCTTACAAGCGCTCGTACGGCTCTGCTGCGCTCACCCGATGTTGACGGTTGCCGTGGCGGTCGCCTTTGCCGCCCTCGGCGCCGGCTACGCGGCGCATTCCCTGACGCTCGAGACGTCCAAGTTCCATCTGCTGCCGTTCCACAAGCCGTACGCCACGCTCTACAAGGAGTACGCCGAGGATTTCGGCCAGCTCGAGGACATCGTCGTGGTCGTGGAAAGCCCGGCGGTCGAGATCTCCACGGCCTACGCGGCCCGCCTCGCCGTCGTCCTTCGCGCGGGCGCCCTCGGGACGGCGCGCGTCAGCTATCGGATCGACGCCAGCCGTCTCGAAGCACACGCGCTGCTGTACCTGCCGCTGGACGCGCTGCGAACGACTCTCGAGACCGTCGCCAGCCAGGAGGAGCTGCTGGCCGACTTCGCCGTCACCCCGACGCTCGATCGGCTGGTGAACGGCATCAACCAGCACTTCGGTGCGGCGTTCCTGCCCGGCGCCTTCGGCGCCGCCGGCGAGGAGGACGCGGGCACGGCGCCCATCCGCCTCCTTCGCGATCTCCTGACCCGGATGTCGGAGCGGATCGATGGCGGGCCGTACCGCTCGCCGTGGGCGAATTTGATCGCAGCGCCTACCCTCGCCCCGGACGGCGGCTACTTCCTTTCGCACGACCGGCGGCTGCTCTTCGTCGTCATCGATCTCGCCGACGCGCCGCGCACCTTCGCCGCGGAGCACGCGGCGATCCTCGCCGTCCGGGGCGCGATCGCGCGACTACGCCATGAGTTTCCATCGGTCACGGCCGGCGTCACGGGAGCGCCCGCGCTCTTCAACGACGAGCTGAGCGCCGCCACCCGGGACGGCGAGATCGGCAGCATCCTGGCGCTGACGCTCAGTCTCGGCCTGTTGGTGCTCGCGTTCC
>JBKKCN010000004.1:0-3042 GCA_046712525.1 Candidatus Rokuibacteriota bacterium | reverse complement strand
GGCCTTCGCGGACATGGGCGCCATCGAGTTCGCCGACATCGACACGGACGCGCTGCTGGAGCAGGACAACCGCGTGGCGGAGGACTTCGACGCCGGACGCTTCGTGCGGGAGTCGCTCGCGCCCTAGGAGTGGCGGCGCCCAGCTTCGGTTTCACGCCCCGTGAGCTGCGGACCCTTCGCGCCTACCGGACGCCCGCCGGCATCCAGCGCGCGCTCGACGCCATGCCCTACCATCTCGCGGGCACGGCGTGGTCGCCGCGCCGGGTGCTGCACGAGCGCACCGCGCACTGTCTGGAAGGCGCCGTATTCGCGGCCGCCGCCCTGCGGGTGCTCGGCTTTCCTCCTCTCCTCCTCGACCTGGAAGCGGTCCAGGACAGCGATCACGTGCTCGCCGTCTATCGCCTCCGCGGACACTGGGGCGCCATCGCCAAGTCCAACTTCTCCGGCCTGCGCTATCGCGAGCCCGTCTACCGCACCCTCCGCGAGCTGGTGATGAGCTACTTCGAGGGCTACATCAACCTGCGCGGCGAGCGCACCCTGCGCGCCCACTCACCGCCCGTCAACCTCGCGCGCTTCGATCGCATGCGGCCGGGATGGATGACCGCCGACACGCCGGTGTGGTGGGTGGCCGAGCATCTCGTCGGTGTGCGCCATCGGCCACTGCTGACGTCCGCCATCGTGCGCGGACTGAACCGTGTCGACCGGCGGTCGCTCGAGGCAGGACTGGTGGGCTACCGGCAGCCGTGAATGCGGCACGTCCGGGGCGCCTCAGTCCTTCTTGGCGCGCCGAACCAGATCGGCCATCGCCGCGCCGGACTCACCGCGCTCGCGCAACAAGCCCTGCACCACGCCGTCCTGATCCTCCGGTGGGCGATTCTGGCTCACCTTCCACTTGCCGATCAGCCGCGTGATCGGCATCTCCAGCCCGATGATCGCGCCGACCTGCTTGTCGATGTAGTCAGCGGGGGCATCCGTGATCTTCCAGGGCTCGCGCCGTCCGGCCTCATGACGGCTCGTGAGCTTCTCGACGAACGCCCTCAGCCAGGCGGGATCGTCGATGAACCGCGGCACACCATGCGCGTGCACGACCGCGTAGTTCCAGGTGGGGACGACCTTGCCTGTTTCCGCCTTGGTCGGATACCACGCTGGCGAAACGTAGCCGTCGACCCCTTGAAAGATGACCAGTGCCGCCGCGGCAGGTGCGACGTCCCGCCAGACAGGATTGGCGCGCGCGACGTGCCCACGGAGCGTTCCGAAGGGCCCAGGGGTGGGATCGACCTCGAACGGAATGTGGTTGGCGTCGAGCCCGCCCGGCGTCATCGTCACCAGCGCGCCGAAGGGATAGGTGCGGATGAGGTCTTGAAGGACGTCGACCCGTGTTTCCTCGAAGTGCTTCGGCGCGTACATGAAGCCTCCCTGTCGGCAGTTCTGCTACCGCTCGAAAGTAGCACTACGCGAGCGAGAACAGGTACAACGTCCACCTCTCGCGCCGCTGCCACAGGAACGCGGCCAGGCGCCGGGCGCGGTCGACCGCCAGCAGTGACGCCATCTCCGGCATGCGGCTGGAGTTGACGACGGTGCGCGTCAACAGCGTGCGCCGCGTGACCGGTGCCACCACGTGCATGACGCCGGTGGCGGACTCGACCTGGTGAAAGCCCGGACCGCGCCCGTCGCCGGGAAACGTGAAGAGATGGAAGGTCGGCCGCGGGATCGACACTCCGCGCAGCTCGACGGCGGGCACGCCGGTGGTCTCCGCCGCGTCGAACGGGATGAAGTCCGTGTTCGGCCCGAACATGATGCGCGCGGGCGCGCGCGCGCCGCTCTTCACGTCCACGCGCACCGCTTCGAACAAACCATCGTCGCCTCGGAAGCCGGGCACGGCATAGATTGCCGCCGCCTCGTTGATGTGCTGGAACAGCTTCGGCTGCGAGTACCACTGCCGCCCGCCGTGGAGCACCGTAACCAGCAGCGGATCGACCGGCCGGGGGTCGCCGTCGAATCGCACCAAGTACCACGAGACGCACACGACGGCGGCGAGCGCGACGACCATCATGCGGCGGCTCCTTCTCATGCAGCGGGCCGTCGCGGCCGTCTCATGACGAACACGCCCGCGGCGCCGATCGCCGACGGCAGCCACGTGGCGATCAGCACGTTGACGATCACGCCGAACAGGAGCCACGGTCGCGTCTCGGGCAGCATCAGCAACCCGTAGACACGCTCGCCCACGAAGATCGCGATGACGGCGAGCCACCAGTAGCGCGGCGCGGGCCAGGCCGCCACCGCGCCTGCCACGACCATCGCCGGATAATAGAAGAGCGGAGCATCGAATGGCTCGCGCAGTCCGGTGACAGGAACGGACAGCGCCCACACCGCCGCCCCGCACGCCAGGCCCGCGGCGGCCACGGCGGCCCGCCCCACGCTATCGCACCTGGCCGAAGGACAACGTGTGGCCCTGATCGTCGCGAACGGCGAACTCGCGCGTGCCCCATGCGGTGTCGTGCACGTCCTTGACGAGGCGCACGCCCTTGGCCCGCAACGCCGTCGCGAGGGCGGCGGCATCGTCGGTTTCGAGATAGAGGTGGAAGTGCTCGCCGCGCTCGACGAACTCGATAGACGGATCCCGCTCGTCCACGAGCTTCAGGTGAAAGAGCTGCGCGCCCGCGCGGATGCCCGCGTAGAAGTCCTCGTACTGGAAGGCGAGCGTCAGGCCCACGGTGGTCGTGTAGAAACGCACCGACTCCGCGAGGTCCGTCGTCCGCAGCTGGGGGATGGCGCCCAAGATCTGTATCATGGCCTCCTACTGCCGGCGACGCGCGGGGCCGGTCATGCTCACGAACCCGCGCTTCTTGAACCACGAGTCCAGCTCGCCGCGCAGGATCCGGTAGAGCTCGGCGGCCTTCATCGGCGGGCCGATGGGCCCCGGCGGGCGTGAGCTGTCGCCGCCCACGCCCGCCGGCGCCCCCTGAGGAACATCGGCAGGCTTACGCTCTCGCGCGATGCACGAACCCGTACCGCGCGTTGCTCCGCGTGCCGCCCGTGGCA
>JBKKCN010000003.1:0-3961 GCA_046712525.1 Candidatus Rokuibacteriota bacterium | reverse complement strand
ATCTCGAGGCGTCGGCGGTCGCCGAGGGCGAGCGCGCCCGCCCGCGTGGGCGCGAGCGCGTACAGCCCCGTTTCGTCGAGCGCGGCGACGGCGAGATCGCGGGCCGCCGCGTCCGTTCGTGTGCGACCCTCGAGCGCGGCCGTCACCAGGAGGCGATGCCGTGAGGCCCCGACCAGCACGTTGTCGAGCACGCTCAGCTCCTCGAAGAGCTGCGGCGTCTGAAACGTCCGCACCAACCCCCGTCGCGCGATGGCTGCCGGCGACAATCCCGAGATGCGCTCGCCCGCAAACTCCACGACGCCGGCATCGGGACGGTAGAAGCCCGACCACACGTTCACCAGCGTCGTCTTGCCGGCCCCGTTCGGCCCGATCAACGAGTGAATGGCGCCCCGCTCGACGGAGAACGACACGTCGCTGAGCGCGGTCACACCGCCGAACGACTTCGACACCCCCACGGACGCGAGCACCACGCTCGAGGTTGCCGGCTTCGGCCGTGCGCCCGCGTCAGCCCGCCGCGCGTCGTCCGACCGCGTGGCGCGTGGCGGCGGCGCGGCGCCTCGCACGTGGCCTGCGCTCCTCCACACGGCGCCGACGACACCGCGAGGCAGGAAGTACACCGACACGAGCAGCAGCGCGCCATACAGAATGAGGCGGTACTCGAGAAAATCTCGCAGCAGCTCGGGCAGCGCCACCAGCACCACCGCGCCCACGACGGGGCCGGCGAGGGCGCCCAGCCCGCCGAAGAGAACCACGAGCAGGAAGAGGATCGACGTCTGCAGCGTGAAGCTGTCGGGGCTGAGATAGCCGTTGAGGAACGCGAAGAGGCAGCCGCCCGCCCCCGCAAACGCCGCCGACACCGTGAAGGCCGTCGTGCGCACTGCGTACACGGAGACGCCGAGCGACTCCGCCGCCAGCTCGCTGTCCTTCACCGCGATGAAGGCGCGTCCCCACGCGGAGCGCATGAGGTTGCGCGTCGCCCACAGCGCGAGCGCGGCGGCGAGCACCACCACCCAGTAGTAACGGGCGAGCGGCAGGGTGGCGCCGAAGAGCGTCGGCTTGGGGATGTTGAAGATGCCACCGGGACCGCCGGTGAGCGCCACCCACTCCACGAGCGCGCCCTCCACGATGATGCCGAAGGCAATGGTCACCATGGCCAGATACGGACCCGACAGCCGCAGCGCCGCGAGCGCGAGCACGGCCCCCACCGCCGACGTCACCACGACCGACAGCGGCAGCGCCGTCCACAGAGACCACCCCCCACGCACGGCGGCGAGCGCACCCGCATAGGCGCCGATGGCGTAGAAGCCGGCGTGGCCGAGCGAGATCTGCCCGGAGAGCCCCGCGAGCACGTTCACGCCGCACGCGATCACGACGAGGATGGCCGTGCTCATCGCCAGGTAGAGGTAGTACGTGTTGGCGGTGACGAGGGGCACGGCGAAGGCCACGACGGCCAGCGCCGTCCACAGCGCGACGCGAGTCACACGCGGCGAGCCGGCCGTGAGCCGAGCAGGCCCCACGGCCGGACGAGCAGCATGGCGATGACCACCGTGAAGCCGACGATCTCACGCGCGCCCGTGGACAGGTAGCCCGCCACCAGCGATTCGAGCAGCCCGTAGGCGAAGCCCGCGATCAGGATGCCGCCCGCGGAGGTGAGGCCACCGATGATCGCCACCGCGAAGGCCTTCAGCCCCACGAGCGTGCCCATGGTGGGCGACACGTTGAGCAGCGGCGCGAGCAACACGCCCGCCAGGGCCGCCAGCACCGACGACAGGACGTAGGCCGTGGCCACCGCGCGCGGGATCGAGATGCCCATGAGCCCGGCGGCCTCCGTGTCCCATGCCACCGCCTTCAGCTGCTTGCCATAGAAGGTGCGGTGGTAGAAGACGTGGACGCCGCCCATGAGGGCCAGGCCCACCACCGGCAGCAGCAGCTCTTGCGGATAGACGCCGGCGCCCGCGAAGAACACGGGCTTGAGCGCCAGCGACGAGGGAAAGGCGCGCGCGTCCTTGCCGAAGGTCAGCATGGCCACGTTCTCGGCGATGATGCCGAGGGCGATGGTGGAGAGCAGCCACACCGGGGAGCCCGAGCGGAAGAAGGGCCGCACGGCCACGAACTCCACGAGAAGCCCGAAGAGGGCGGCGGCGACGACGGTGATGAGCAGCGAGGGCAGCAGCGGCCACCCCGCGCCCACGTGCGCGGCGTAGGCGACGACGGCGCCTGCCATCACCACGTGCCCCTGCGAGAAGTTCATGGTGCGGCTGGTCGCCCACGTGATGTGGTAGCCGAGGGCGACCAGCCCGTACATGCTGCCGAGGGCGAGACCGCTGACGACGAGCTGGACGAGCACGCGTTACTGCACGGGAACGATCTTGCCGCCTCTCCACGCCACCATGATGTAGTCCTTCTCCGTGAGCGCGTCGTGCTGGTCGGCGGTGAAGGGCCGGCGATACGTCTTGATCAGGCCTTGGTATTCCGCCTTGAGGTCCTCCAGCGCGTCGCGCACCTTCGCGCCCTCCGCCGACTTCGCCTGCTCGATGGCGAGCGCCACCAGGTGGAGCGCGTCGTAGGCGTTGGCGGTGCCGACGGGCGCGGTGACCTCCTCGGCGGACTTCACGTTGAACTTGTCGCGCAGGGCCTTGAGGACCCCCTCCCCGCGCGCGTTCTGCTTGCCGAAGAAGGAGTAGGTCTGCACGAACACCACGCCGTCCGACAGCTCACCGGTGAGCTCCGCGAAGCGGCCTCCGGAGATCCCCCAGTGAGAGACGATGGGCACCGTCCAGCCGATCTTCGCCCGTGACTTCACCACCTGCGCGCCCTCGGGGGCGTTGGCGACGAGCACCACGTGGTCGGCGCCCGCGTTCTTCAGGCGCAGCAGCTGCGGGCTCATGTCGGGATCGTTCCAGTTGAACTTCTCCACGCCCACCGCCTTGATGCTCTTGTCACCGAACCACTTCGTGAGGCCGGCTTCGTTGGATTGTCCCCACGCGGTGTTCTCCAGCAGCAGCCCGGGCTTGGCCGTGCGGAGCTTTTCCGTCGCGTAGCGGACGAGGTACTTGTCGACCTCGTCGTCGTTGGCGGACACGCGGAAGACGAAGTTCGGCGACTGGCCGTTGCGGGTGATGTTCGTGCCCGCCGCCCACGCGCCCACGTACGGGGTCTTCAGCTCGTGCCACACGGGGACCTGGGCCAGCGCCACCGTGGTGTGCAGCCCGCCGAAGACGGCGGCCACCTTCTCGCGCTCCACCAGCTCGCGCGCGATGGTGACGCCCTTCTGCGGATTGCCCTCGTCGTCGCGCACGACCAGCTCGAGCTTGCGGCCGCCGAGCACGCCGCCCTTGGCGTTGACCTCGTCGATGGCGATGACGAGGCCGCGGCGGATGGCTTCGCCGGAGGCAGCGGAGCCGCCGGAGACGGCGGCGGCGAGTCCCAGCTTCACGGGCGACTGCTGGGCGCTCGAGGGGAGCGCGGCGAGAGCGGCGATGACCACGGCGAGCACGGTGAGTGCACACAACACCCGCTTCATTCAGGCCTCCTTGGTTCGCGGTTGTTATACACCGATTTCGTCGAAGAAGGCCGCGATGACGCCCTGCACCTCCGCGCGGTGCGACCGGTTCGGAAAGTGCGAGCCGCCCGCCACCACGTGCAGCCGCGCGCCGGGAATGGTCTGCGCCACCCGCCGCGACATCTCCGCGGTGGGAAAGTGATCGACCTCGCCCGCGATCACCTGCACGGGGCAGCGGATGCGCGCGCACTCGGCCACCCACTCGGGGCGGGAGTACGTCTCGTCCAGCAGCGCCAGCAGGGAGGCCACTGGGTGCTGGCGCAGCGGCGCCGTGAGCGCCGCGTAGCGCTCGGGCCGCGCTTTGATCCGCGCCAGCGTCGCCTCCCCCATGCGCAGGCGCACGTTGGCGTCGTAGTACTCCTCGAAGCGGCCTGCCTCCACCAGGGGCCGGTGCGCGCG
>JBKKCN010000002.1:0-6434 GCA_046712525.1 Candidatus Rokuibacteriota bacterium | reverse complement strand
CACGTAGGTGTCGCGGTTGCCGACGAGCTGATCCACGGGACCGAAGAGGACGGAGTTCAGCATGGGCCAGCCGCGCAGCGCCGTGTTCTCGATGCCGTCCTTGCTCACGCACACCTGGTATAGCGGCGGGTGCGGACGCTGAATGGGTTTGGGGATCACGCGCACGTCGTCGAAGGTGAAGAAGCGTCCCCGGTAGGAAAATCGCTCCTCCGTCCACGCGCGCTGCATGACGTCCACGGTCTCGTCGAACCGCTCCCGGCTCTCCTGCTGCGGCACGCGATAGCCGGCGAACTCCGCGGGACGGTTGCCGCGCCCCACGCCCACGTCGAGACGACCGTCGGCGATGATGTCCACGAGCGCCATCTGCTCCGCGAGGCGAAGCGGATGGTGGAAGGGCAGGATGGCGGCGGCGAGGCCGACGCGGATGCGCCGCGTGCGTGAGGCGGCGGCGGACAGCAGCGTGGCGGGATCGACGGAGAGTCCGTAGTCGATGAAGTGGTGCTCGGTGAACCACACCTCGTCGAAGCCGAGCTCCTCGGTCCACTCCACCTGCTCCAGCTCGCGCCGGATGATGTCGGCATGGGCGTGGCCAGGCGTCGCCTGAAAGAAGAAGAACGTTCCGAACCGCATGTCAGACCCCAAGGTAACGCGATTTTATCGCCTCGTTCGCCATGAGCTCGTCCGGGGAGGACACGTGGACGATCTGGCCGCGCGAGAGGACGTGCACGGTGTCGGCCACCGAGAGCGCGAGCGGGAGGTTTTGCTCCACGAGCAGGATGGACAGGCCGTCTCGCTTGAGCTCGCCCAGGATGCGCCCCACTTCGCGCACGATGAGCGGCGCCAGCCCCTCGGTGGGCTCGTCCATCAGGATCAGATCCGGGCCCGTCATGAGCGCGCGGCCGATGGCGAGCATCTGCTGCTCGCCTCCCGAGAGCTTGTTGGCGCGGTTCTGCGCGCGCTCGGCGAGGCGCGGGAAGAGCTCCAGCACGCGGGCAAGCGACCAGCGGCCGCGCGCGCGCGCCGCCACTTCGAGGTTCTCGCGCACGGTGAGCGAGGGAAAGACGCGCCGGCCCTGCGGCACGAGCGCCATGCCGCGCTCGACGGCGCGGAAGGGCGCCCAGTGGGTGATGTCCGCACCCTTGAAGCGCACCGTCCCCAGGCGCGCGGGCGTGAAGCCGATGACCGATCTGATGAGCGTGGTCTTGCCCGCCCCATTGCGCCCCAGGATCCCGACGACCTGCCCCGGCGCCACCGCCAGCGACACCCCCTGCAACACATGGCTCTCGCCGTAATACGTGTGGAGACCGGAGACCTCAAGCACGGGAGATCGAGGAGCGCCACGGCTTCGCCGGGGCACTGCCGAGCGTTGGGGGCATGGGGGCCCGGGCGAGGCCCCCATACAGATCAATCGAGCGCCACGGCTTCGCCAGGGCGCTGCCGAGCGTTGGGGGCATGGGGGCCCGGGCGAGGCCCCCCATCTTAGTCATCATCCAAGATAGATCTCGCGCACGAGGGCGTTCGCGCGCACCTCGTCGGGGGTACCGTCCGCGATCACGCGGCCGTAATGAAGGACGGTGACGTGGCGCGCAAGGTCGAGGGCAATGTCCATGTCGTGCTCGATGATGAGCACCGTGATGGCGGGGTCGAGCCGGCCCAGCAGCCGCGCCATCGACGCCGATTCCGCCGGCGACAGGCCCGCGGTGGGCTCGTCGAGCAGGAGCAAGCGCGGGCGTCCCGCGAGCGCGAGTGCGATCTCGAGCTGCCGCTGCTCGCCGTGCGACAGATTGCGCACCGTCGCTCCCGCGCGCTCGGCGAGTCCGACGGCGGCCAGTGTCTCTTCCGCGCGCGCGTGGAGATCGTGGTAGCCGCTGAGGCGGCGGTGCATGGCGAGCTTCACCGGCGAGAGCGCCTGCACGGCGAGCACGCAGTTCTCGCGCACGGTGAGACTCGGAAAGAGGTTCGAGATCTGGAAGGTCCGGGTAAGGCCGAGGGCGGCGCGCCGGTGCGGCATCATGCGTGTGACGTCGTGACCGAAGAGCGTGATGCGGCCGGCGGACACGGGCAGCACGCCTGCCACCAGGTTGAAGAGCGTCGTCTTACCGGCGCCGTTGGGGCCGATGAGCGCCCGCCGCTCGCCGGGCATGACCGCGAGCTCCACGCCGTCGACGGCGCGCAACCCACCGAACGCCTTCGAGACACCCTCCAGCCGCAGCGCGTGGATACTGCTCAGAGCGCGCCTCCGTCCTACTGACAGTACTTACACGGCGGATAGTCGCGGCTGTAGAGCGGCTGTTTCATGTACTCCTCGGGGTTGTACTTCCAGAACTGACTCACCGCGGGGTAGGTGGCGATGACCGTGTTCTGCAGCTTGCCGCCTACCCGCTCCACCTTGCGGACGTAAATGTTCTGCACGGGGTTGCCGTAAGGATCGATGCTGATGGGCCCTCGCGCGGACTCCTTGAGGTTGACTTTGCGCAGGGCGGCCAGCAGCGCGTCGCGGTCCTCGGCGCGGCCACCCGCGAGCTTGACCGCCTCCACGATCCAGCGCGCGTTCGTGTACGCCCCCTCGGAGTAGTAGGACGGGATCTTCCCCGCCTTCGCCTCGAAGGCCTTCGAGAACTTCTGGTTCTGCGGCGTGTCGATCGCCTGCGAGTAGTGCAGGGCGGTGATGGTGCCGATGGCCTCGTCGCCCATTTGCGGCAGCACGGATTCGTCGGTGGTGGTGCCGCCCCCGAGCAGGGGCAGGCGCGCCTTGAGCCCGCTCTCCTCGTACTGCTTGACGAACTGCAGCGCGAGGCGGCCCACGAAGAGGCCGAGCACGGCGTCCGCATCGCGGCGGATCTGGCTCAGGAAGGGCGCGAAGTCGTTCGTGTTCAAGGGTGTCCAGATCTTCTGCACGATCTGCCCGTTGCCTTCCTCGAACACGCGCTGGAAGCCGCCCACCGTCTCGTAACCGAACGCGTAATCCATCCCGATGGTCACGACCTTCCGGTACTTCGTGTTCTTGAGCACCCACTCCCCGAAGGGATGCATGGGCTGGCTCGTCGCCCACCCCGTGCGCACCACCCACTTCGCGGGCTTGCGCTGGGTGATGTCGTCGGCCGCGATGGCGGGATAGGTGGCCGGGATCTTCTGCGCGTCGATGTAGGGCTGCAGCGCGTAGCCGATGTTGGCGAGCACTTCGCCGCTCAGGATGTGGACCTTGTCCTGCTCCACGAGCTTGCGCGACTTGTTGAGGGCGGTGGCGGGCGTGCCTTCGCTGTCCTCGATGATGAGCTCGATCTTGCGGCCGCCCACTTGCCGGCCGATCTCGTCGAGGTACAGCTCGGTGCCGTTCACGAGATCCTTGCCGATCTGCGCGAAGGGACCGGTGAGGGGCGCGAGGAAGCCGATCTTCACGGGTCCGCTCTGCGCGGGAGCCAGCACGGGGCTGCTGAAGACGGCGAGGACGACCAGGCTCAGGGCCTGCACGCGTCGGCGGTTCATGACACGTCTCCTTGTCGCTACCTGGAATGGGATCGGAACGCGCCCAGGACCCCGCGCGGCGCGAAGAGGATGACGCCGATGTAGACGGCGCCGAGAATGAGGAGCCAGCGCTTGGTATACACGCTCACGAAATTCTTGAGAAACACGATGATCGCCGCGCCCACGGCGGGACCCGCGAGCGTGCCGGGTCCCCCCAGCGCCACCATCAACAGCGTCTCCACCGACGTCACCAGCTGCACGTCCACGGGGCTCACGAAGCCGTTGTAGTAAGCCCAGAAGGCGCCCGCGAAGCCGGCGAAGAGCGCGGCGATGAGGAAGGCGAGGTACTTGTGCAGCCAGACGTTGTAGCCGAGCGCGCGCATGCGCGTCTCGCTCTCGCGGATGCCCTTGAGACTGAGACCGAACGGCGAGCGCGCGAGGACACCGAGGGCCGCCCACGCGAGCGCGGCCGCCGCCAGCGCAAGATAGAAGAAGGGCAGAGGGGCGGCGAAGCTCCACGAACCGAGTTCCGGGCGCGGCACGCCCGCGATGCCGTTGTCGCCCTTCGTCATCGACACCCAGCGGAAGGCGAGCCCCCACACGACCATGCCGAGGGCGAGAGTGATCATGAGGAAGTAGGTGCCGCTGGCCCGGATGGCCACGAGCCCGAACACGGCGGCGAGGAGACCCGCGAGGAGGACCGCGGCCGCGAGGCACACCACGAAGCCCGCGCGGTGCTCGGTGGCGAGGATGCCGACCGCGTAGGCGGCGACGCCGAAATACGCGGCGTGGCCGAGCGAGGGCAGCCCCGTGTAGCCAAGCAGCACGTCGAGGCTCATGGCGAGCACCGCCATGATGGCGACCTGCGTGAGCAGGGTGAGCGGATAGGAGGGCAGCAGCGGTGCCACGCCGGCGGCCACCACCAGTGCGCCCGCGCCGGCCACGATGGCGCGGTCCATCACGCGCGTCCGAAAAGGCCCGTCGGCTTGAGGGCGAGGATGAGGGCCATGGGCGCAAAGAGCGTGAAATACGAGAACTCGGGAAAGAGCGCCTTGCCGAAGTTGTCGAGGAGACCGACGAGCAGGCTGCCCACCATGGCGCCCGGCAGCGAGCCGAGCCCGCCCACGATGACGACGACGAAGGCATAGGGCAGCAGCTCGAAGTCGAGGCCTGGATAGACGCCGAGGAAGCCGGCACCGATGACGCCACCGAAGGCGGCCAGTCCGGCGCCGAGGCCGTACACGGCGAGCTGGAGCGCGGGCACGCGGATGCCGACACCCTGCGCCATCTCGGCGTCGTCGACGGCGGCGCGGATCTTGGCGCCCACGCGCGTGCGGTCGAGCGCCAGCCACAGGAGGGCGCCCACGAGGGCGGCCACGATGACGATGAAGATGCGGTAGATGGGAAAGCGCGCGGGGCCCGCGGTGACCACGCCCGTGAGCATGCGGGGCACCGGGATCGTGTAGGGGTCACCGCCCCAGATGAGCAGCGCCAGGTCCTGGAAGATGAGCGCGAAGCCGATCGTCATGAGCACTTGCCCCAGCGTCTGCCCGGGCAGGCGCCGCAGGAAAATCCGCTCCATCGCCACTCCCACGAGGGCGATGGCGACCGCCCCCGCCGCGAGCGCGAGCACGAAGCTGCCCGTGCGCCACATGACGGTGAGGCCCACGTAGCCGCCGAGCATGAAATAGGAGCCGTGCGCGAGGTTCACGATGCGCATGACGCCGAAGATGAGCGACAGGCCGCTCGCGAGCAGGAAGAGAAGGGAGCCGTAGGAAACGCCGTTGAAGGTCTGGGTGACCCAGAACTCCGCGCTCACAGCACGAGCAGGCGCGAGCAGTCGATGGAGACGCCGAAGACGTCGCCGTGAACGGCGATCACCGTGAGGAGCGTGTCTGGAGAGAAGTGGGCGTGCACATCGACGGCGCCGGCGGATCGGCTCACGGCAGGGGATTGTACTATAGGCGCAGCGTCATCACGTCCGCGCCCGCCCGCGCGGACCACCTCGCCCAGGAGGAGTCCCGTGAAGCTGCCGCACGAACGCTTCGATTACTCCGCCATCGTCGACCGCAAGCCGTGGAAGCTGCCCAAGTCCGCCCGCATCGCGGTGTGGACCATCGTCAACGTGGAGGAGTGGGACATCGAGAAGCCGATGCCGCGCCAGTACCTCACGGCGCCGCAGGGCGTGGTCACCGTGCCCGACGTGCCGAACTGGGCGTGGCACGACTACGGCATGCGCGTGGGATTCTGGCGACTTCATGAGGCGCTGGCGAAGCGGAAGATCCGCGCCACCGCCTCCATCAACGCCAACGTCTGCCACTCCTATCCGCGAGTGGCGGCCGCCATGCGCGACGCCGGATGGGAGTTCATGGGCCACGCCGTGCGCCAGGGCGCCATGCACCTGCAGCCCGATCAGCGCGCGGTCATCCGGGAGTCGATGGACATCCTCGAGAAATTCACGGGCAAGCGGCCGAAGGGCTGGCTCGGACCCGGCCTCACGGAGACGTGGGAGACGCTCGATCTCCTCGCCGAGGAGGGCATCAAGTACGTCTCGGACTGGGTCAACGACGATCAGCCGTACGAGATCCGGACGAGCAAAGGCCCGCTCGTCTCCGTGCCGTACACGCTCGAGCTGAACGACATCCCGATGATGGTGATCCAGCACCAGACCTCCGAGGAGTGGTTCAACCGCGCGCGGGACCAGTTCGACCGCCTCTACATGGAAGGGGCGACGAACCCGCGCGTGATGGCGATGGCGGTCCATCCGTACAACTCCGGCGTCCCGCACCGGATCAAATACTTCGAGGCCGTCTACGACTACATGAAAAAAAAGAAGGGAGTCTGGTTCGCCACCGGCGAAGAAATCTACGACTGGTATCGCGCGCGTCGCTAACGCCCGCCGCCCTCGCTACTGCACGCGCAGGGCGTGTTGCACGCGCTACAGCTTCAGGCCGGGGATGGGCTTGAGG
>JBKKCN010000001.1:0-4607 GCA_046712525.1 Candidatus Rokuibacteriota bacterium | reverse complement strand
CTGTTCTAGTGTGATGGGGGGCGCTTGAGTACATGGGGGGCGCTTCGAGGCCCCCCATGTACTCAAGCCGCGCGGCCGGAGTCCTCGCTGAGGGCGGTGATGATGTAGGTGCCCGACTTCTCGTCGCGCTCGAGCGTGACCCCCTTGTTCTTGGCCGCCTCTTCGAGCAGCTTCGAGAAGGTGGAGTAGCCGTAGTACGACTCGTTGAAGGCCGGGTTCTTGCGAATCATCGTCTGCTTGACCATCGAGCCCCACAGCGTTTCCTTGTTCTCACGCATGAGGGCCTGGATGGCGTCGATGAGCTGCGCCATCGCCTCCGCCTTCTTCTCGGGCAGTCCGTGCAGCAGGCGCGTCTTCTTGGTATCGCGGATGAGGTCCTCGTAGAAGATGAACTCGTCACAGTTGGACACGAGCAGGTCCGACGACGAGGACTTCACGCCCAGCCCGATCACGTAGCGGTCATTCTCCCGCAGCTTGGACACGAGGGGCGAGAAGTCCGAGTCACCGGAGACGAGCGCGAAGCTGTCGATGTGAGCCTTGCCGTAGGCCAGATCGAGGGCGTCCACCACCATCCGGATGTCGGCGGAGTTCTTGCCGCTGTAGCGGCTCTGCGGGACATCGATGAGCTCGATGGCCCACTCGTGGAAAGGACGCTTGTACTCGGTGAAGCGGTTCCAGTCGGCGTAGGCGCGACGGACGATGAGCTTGCCCTTCTCCAGCAGGCGCTCGAGGACGAGCTTGATCTCGAACTGCTTGTACTGCGCTTCCTTGACGCCGCGGGCGATGTTCTCGAAATCGATGAACAACGCCAGCTTCCGTTCTCCGTTCATCTAATCCTCTGGTAGCGGCACGCGGCGGTGCCGCGCTCCGGTTGGGTGGCTGAGAGCGATGGGTGGCGGCTGTGCGGACGACGGGGGGTCGAAGCTTCTGACTGGCTTGGGGGCCAGGCAGGAGAGCGGGATGCTCCGGTTGCTTGTGTGCCGGTGTCTCAAGAGCGTACCCATTATATGTCGGTCGAAAGGCGGTGCCGCGAGGTTTATAGTGGCGGACAGTATGGCGAAACCGACGCATCCCGACCTCGCCGCCCGCGTGCCGCCGGGCCAAGTTCTCACCACGAAATGGCCGGTGCTCACCTACGGCCGCACGCCGCGCTTCGATCCGAAAACGTGGACGTTTCGCTGCTTCGGCCTCGTGGAGCGCGAGGTGTCGTGGACCTGGAAGGAGTTCCTGGCGCTGCCCCGCGTCACCATCAAATCGGACATCCACTGCGTGACGCGGTGGTCGAAGCTGGACAACACCTGGGAAGGGGTGCACATCCGCGAGATCCTGAGCCGGGTGACGGTGCTGCCCGAAGCGAAGTTCGTCATGCAGCACGCCGATCCCGACTATACGACGAACACCGCCCTCGCCGACCTGATGGACAGTGACGTGTTGCTGGCCCTCAAGCACGACGGCCGCGACCTCGAGCCCGACCACGGGGGCCCGGTCCGCCTCGTGCTGCCAAAGCTCTATTTCTGGAAGAGCTCGAAATGGCTGCGCGCCTTCGAGTTCCTCGACGTCAACCCACCCGGGTTCTGGGAGCAGAACGGCTATCACATGCGTGCCGACCCGTGGACGGAAGAGCGCTACTCCGACCAGGAGACGCGTGCGATGCAGCAGATGCGTGCCGAAGCCGCCCGCGCCTTGCGCGACCGGTAGCCCCGTGAGCGTTCGCGTCGAGACGTCCGGTCCCGTTACCACGGTCATTCTCGACCGACCGGATCGCCGCAACGCTGTCGACGGGCCCACCGCCGAGGCTCTCGTGTCCGCCTTCGAGGCGTTCGAGGCGGACGCCGCGCAGCGGGTGGCCGTGCTGTGGGGAGCGGGCGGGACCTTCTGCGCGGGCGCCGACCTCAAGGCATTCGGCTCCGCTCTGGGCAACCGTGTCCAGGCCGACGGCGCGGGGCCGATGGGACCGAGCCGCATGGTGCTCTCCAAGCCCGTGATCGCCGCCGTTTCCGGCCATGCGGTGGCGGGTGGAATGGAGCTGGCTCTCTGGTGCGACCTGCGCGTGGTGGAGGCGGACGCGGTCTTCGGCATCTTCTGCCGGCGGTGGGGCGTGCCACTGATCGACGGCGGGACGGTCCGGCTGCCGCGTCTCATCGGGCTCGGGCGCGCGCTCGACCTCATCCTTACCGGCCGCGCTGTAAGCGCAGAAGAAGCTGAGCGTATCGGCCTGGCCAATCGGGTCGTCGAGCACGGTGGGGCGCGCGCGGCGGCGGAGCAGCTCGCCCGCGAGATCGCGGCCTTTCCTCAGACGTGCGTCGTCAACGATCGGCGCTCCGTGTACGAGGGGTCGGGGATGTCAGCCGAGGACGCGCTGGCGAACGAGTTCGGCCTCGGCCTGTCGACCATTGCTTCTCAGGAATCCCGCGCCGGTGCTGCGCGCTTCGCCTCCGGCGCCGGGCGACACGGCGCGTTCTAACTGTCGAGGAACCTCTTCAGGGTCTCCATGAAGGCTTGCGGCTGGTCGCCGGGGACCGTGTGGCCGGCGCCGGGGATGTCGACGAGCGCGGCGCGGGGCTGCGTTTCGAGCATCCGCTTGGCGATCTCGGGCGACAGGATGTCGGAGTCGGCCCCGCGGATGATGAGCGTCGGGCACGCGATGGCGGACCACAGCGGCCACAGATCGATGGGATCCCGCCAGCGCCCGTTGCGGACGGACTCGCGGATGGCGCGATCGTATTTCCAGGTGACGCCGCCGTCCGCGAGCGGGCGCACGCCGTGCTCGACGCGGTGGCGCAGCATGGCGTCGGTATAGCGGGGCGCGTTGGTGCGGGCGTAGTCGATGGCCCGCGCCACCGAGTCGAAGCGCTCCGGCGAGCCCGCCATCATCCCGCCCACGCGGCCGCGGCCGGCCACGGCGATCTCGGGGCCGATGTCGATCACGACCAGACGGCTCACGCGAGACGGATAGCGGCCCGCGTACGCGATGGCGACGCGGCCGCCCATGGAGAGCGCCACCAGGGTGACCTGCGCGAGGCCGAGGCTGTCGATGAACGTGGCGAGGTCGTCGGTGAGGCTGGCCGTCGTGTAGTCGCCGTCAGGAGCCGGATCCGAGTCGCCGTGTCCGCGCTGGTCGAGGACGAGCACACGCCAGGTGGCGGACAGGGCACGCGCCTCGTCGTCCCAGGTGCGCGCGTGGCCCGTCACGCCGTGCAGCAGGATGACGGGCGGCGCGGCGGCGTCGCCCCACTCGGTGTAGTGGAAGCGCGTGCCGTGGAGAAGGACGGTGTGATCGCGGTGCACGAGCTGAATTGTAACCTGTTACGATCCGCCTGATGCACGAGCACAACGATCGCCGCACCGCGGCCGCGCGATCGCGCCCGCTTCTCGTCACCACGCTCGCGCTCACCGCCGCCTTCCTCGTCGTGGAGCTCATCGCCGCCCTGTGGACGGGCAGCCTCGCGCTGCTCGCGGATGCCGGGCACATGCTCACCGACGTGGGCGGCCTCGGCCTCGCTCTCTTCGCGAGCTGGATCGCGTCGCGGCCTCCCACGCCTGCCAAGACGTACGGCTACTATCGCGCCGAGATCCTCGCCGCCGTCGTGAACGCGCTCGTCCTTTTCGTCGTCGCCGGCGGCATCCTCGTCGCAGCCTACCAGCGCGTGCGCACTCCCGCGGAAGTGCTTGGCGGCCCCATGCTGGCGGTCGCCCTCGTCGGTCTCGCCGTCAACGCCGTCTGCGCCTGGCTTCTTCACCGTGACGCGGCGGCGAGCCTGAACGTGCGGGCGGCCTACCTGGAGGTGCTCAGCGACGCCGTGAGCTCGGTGGCGGTGATCATGGCCGCCGCCGTCGTGCTCATCACGGGCTGGACGGTGGCCGATCCCATCGCGAGCGCCGCCATCGCGCTCTTCATCGTGCCGCGCACGTGGCGGCTGCTGCGGCAGGCGGTCAACATCCTGCTCGAAGGCACGCCCGCGCACCTGGAACTGGGCGAGATCGAAGAGGCGATCACCCGGGTGAGTGGCGTGCGGCGCGTGCATGACCTGCACGTGTGGACGCTCACCTCGGGACGCGAGGCGATGAGCGCTCACGTGGTGGTGGGCGATGTCCGGGAAAGCGAGCGCCTGCTCGAACAGCTCCACGCGCTCCTACACTCGCACTTCGGGATCGACCACACCACCATCCAGCTCGAAACCGAGCCGCCCGCCGTCCTGCAGATCAAGAGCCCGAACGCGCTATAGTCTCGGCGACACAAGAAACAGCCCACGACACGGAGGGGATTCCCATGGCACAGGACGGACGGGCGGCAGCGCTGGCGGCGGAGGCCATGAAGGATCGCGGGTATCTCTATCCCGAGTGGAAGTTCGTCGCCGAGCACGATCCGGATTTCATGGCCAGCTACAACGCCTACTATCGCGACGCGCTTTCGCGTGACGAGGGGCTGCCCATCAAGTACCGCGAGCTCGTCGCGCTCGGCGTGCTCGCCTTCCGCGGCGTGGGGGAGGGCGCGATGGTGAATCACGTCAAGCGGGCCATGGAGCACGGCGCCACGCGCGCCGAGATCCTCGGCGCCCTGGAGGCGGCCGCCATTCCGGGGGGCGCGCCCACGTTCCTGCACGGCG